>DSAR01000041.1 GCA_011046405.1 Chloroflexota bacterium
ACCTGCGAAGGCAGGTTTTGCAGTGCGTGATTTTTACGCGCTGTAGCCACGCGGTTTTAACCGCTGTGCGCTGTAATGTGCCATTGTCAAAATAAGACAAGGGCTGGACATAGGCCGAGACGCTTCGTTTTTCCTGGCCTTATGAAAAAAAATTCGGTTCGGATTGACAACTCCCACGCCGTAAGCTATACTTGCAGGAGAAAATGCACGAAACGAGACCCGTGTTATAAGAAAGGAGAACAAAATGGCTATCAAATTGACATGGTACGGTCACTCAACGTTTAACCTGGACATTGATGGCAAAACGATCCTTATCGACCCCTTCATCGCCAATAATCCATTAGCCCCCGTCTCGGTTGACGACGTAGGCGCCGACTATATCCTCGTTACCCACGGGCATGGAGATCACATGGGTGATACCGTCGAAATTGCCAAACGCACCAACGCCCTCGTCATCTCCAACTTCGAAATCTGCAACTGGCTCCAGGAACAAGGCGTGTCAAACGTCCATCCCCAACACATTGGCGGCGGATTCCCGCATCCCTTTGGTTACCTGAAGCTGACCATCGCCCACCACGGTTCCGCCCTTCCCGATGGCTCTTACGGCGGCAATCCTTGCGGATTACTCCTGACCAGCGAGAACAAGAAACTGTATTTTGCCGGCGACACCGGGCTCTTCTACAGTATGCGGCTCATCGGAGAAGAAGGCCTTGACCTTGCCGTTCTACCCATTGGAGACAATTTCACAATGGGACCAGAGGACGCCCTGCGAGCCGTGAAATTGCTCGAACCAGCGATGGTTATTCCCATCCACTACGACACCTTCGACGTCATCCAACAAAATCCGAAGGCGTGGGCCAAAACCGTTCGAGAGCAAACGTCTTCAAAACCGGTGGTGCTCAGCCCCGGTGAAAGCCTCGACGTCTAACCGCAGGACAATCAAGTTGCCTTCAACGTCGCTCTCGTGTAAGGTCTCAATAAACGTATCATCTCAATAAACCGGGGCAAACTCGCTGTGGTCGGTCTCCTGACCGTGCCCGCTGTGGCTCGGTCGGGAGACCGGCCACAGCTCCCCAACTTATTGAGAAGATACCAATAAACCGTAGTGGCCTGAGAAAGGAACCTGGGTTTTCCAAAAACCCGGGTTCCGGATTGATTTTGAATCCATATGGGTCACAGTTGCTTTGTGTAGTATTGAACCTTGTATATTTTTCTTCTTATTATCTAAAGTAGTCGTAGTAGTAGGGACGTGGATATAGGGGATTGTCTCGCTGGTTTTTCTGATTATCCATAGATATAGGGGGCGTCGAATTTTCTTTACTGATTGTAGGGGGGAGATGCAAAAAAGTTATCCACATCCGCTTGGGGATAACGGGGGATAATCGAAAAACTTCGGAACCATAGTGCTTCGTTGCCGCTGGAAACCTTCCGCCCGCAGGGAAAATAAGCCTATCTGACCCCATAGTTATCCACAGATAAATCCAGTTATCCACAGAAAAAGGCGAGTTATCCACAGCTTGGAGGAGGGCGATGGTCACTTCTGTCGATTTGAAGACTAAACGTAGGTGTTGGCGGGCGAGGGTGTCCAAATGTAGGGGGTGTGGATAATTTGAACAGGGTGTGGAAAACCCCATGCGATCCAATCTGTTGAGAAGATGCCCTCGGATGCCGTCAAGCATATTGACGCACTGGGTACTTATGCTATACTATGCAAGGATAATTCAGGGCCTGACCGATGGGGTTCTTGCGCTACTTGAGAGTGTGCAAGAGCGTGCGGCCTTTGGTTGCCCTTCGCTTCTGGATTGTTTATGTTAGGAGGCCAATGTAATGGTAAAACAGGATTTGCTGGACATTTTACGCTGTCCCTATTGTGTCAGCGGTGAGACGCGCAAACCCGGCGATGATCCCGGTCAGCTGGAATTGATACACGATTGTTGGCTGGTGTGTCAAGAACCGGATTGTGATCGGAAATATCCCATCCGCGACGATATCCCCGTGATGCTGATTGAAGAAGGGGACAAATGGACCGACGTCGCTGTGCAAGACTTGCCGGTACCTCCCCCTGCCGAGTAATGCGATGTTTCAATGGCGGGTGATCCTGTTGGCAACGTTGGCTGTCGTGTTGCTTTTGGGTGGGCTCATCACGCTCATTTTACCCGATCTGTACGAGGGGCCGCTTATCTTCCAGATCGACGATCGACATAGCCTCCGGGCGCTCGATGTATTGGCCGGCTTCCTGTTGATTTTGGGGTGCGCGGTGGCCTGGAGCGCTGGGGCGCTTTGGCAGCGGGAAATCCACGCCCCGTGACCAGCGGCGGCAGAAGCGAAGGGTAACCTTTGGTTGCACGCGCTTGCTTAGGGGAACTGCCGCCAGAACCGGCGACGTACGTGCTTCTCTTGCGCCTGAAATGCCCCGTCGACCTCACCGTCGGGAAACTGGGGCGCTTTTCGTTCCCATGCGGTTGTTATGCCTATGTGGGCAGCGCGCATGGACCGGGTGGGTTGGCGGCCCGCATTGCTCGACATCTGCGACGGGCCAAGACGCTGCATTGGCACATCGACTATCTGCGCGCTCACGCTCAACCGGTCGCCGTCTGCTATTACGTGGGTGAGGAAAGATGCGAATGCCGGTGGGCGCGGGCATTCGCGACGATGACAGGCGCGGAGACCCCGGCGGCCCGTTTTGGCGCTTCCGATTGCCGTTGCCCCTCTCACCTTTTTCATTTCGCCACGACGCCAGACCTGGCGGCTTTCGGTCAAGCGGTGGAGGAGCGGATATTGATGGAGACCTTCAGTGATTGAAGCCCTTAGGCATTTCTTGGATTGCATCGAGGCCGGCGATGACCGGCGCACCGAGGCGGCGGCCCAGGCCCTGGTCGGCGCGGCCGATGTGGCGAGCGCTGTGCTCCCGTCCTTGCGCGACCTCCTGCATGACGCCGACGCCGATCGTCGCTGGTGGGGCGTCCGTGGGCTGGCGGCCATAGGCACCGGAACTGGACGAGAGAGGCTGGTTGGGATATTGACCAAAGAGTTAACCACCGCGTTAGCTGACGCCGATCCTGGCGTGCGCGCTTGTGCGGCCCAGGCCGCCGGAGCGTTGCGCCTCCGCGAAACGATCCCCGATCTCGTGGATTGTCTGGCCGATCCCGATCCCCTGGCGGCCCGCGTGGCCGCCGATAGCCTGAGTCAAATCGGCGCGCCGGCGGTCCCGGCCCTCGTCGCCGCCCTCCAGACTGGAGAGACGCCTGTGCGCGCCGGCGCCGCGCGGGCCCTGTACCTCATCCAACCGGAGCAGGCCGTCAGCGCGCTTTGTGAGGCGCTGGACGACCCCAGCGCCATCGTTACCCACTACGCCAGCGAAGCCCTGGAGCAAATGGGCGTGGGCTTGGTGCTCTTCCACCCTTGACAGTTGAGCTTGTCCGGGTGTAACGACCCAGATCGTCCAATTGGGAAACGGAGACGCACTGAGGAGATATAGAGCGACACTACCCGACATTCCTGGCCGAAAGCCTGATTTTTTATCACGAATCACACGAATAAGCGAATTTCACGTGTAACAGCTGATCAGTATACCCGTGCAGAGCGGATCACAATCCGCCGCCTGGGTGGTGATGGAAGCCGACACGTTACCTGCAAGTGACCGGATTGTGATCCGGCAGGCACAAAGTGAGCAGTTTATCTATGGAGGCCCAATGCAACAAGCACAAGGTCTGGTGAGGGTCGCCGTGATTCAACATCCGCCGGTCTTTTTGAACGTCGAGGAAAGTCTGAAACAGGCCCGCCGTTTTGTGATAGAGGCGGCAGAGCAGGGCGCAGCCATCGTCGTTTTTCCCGAGACCTGGCTGCCCGGTTACCCAGTGTGGTTAGATTTCTCGCCCCGCGCGGCGCTGTGGGATTACGCCCCGGCCAAGGCGCTCTACCAAGCGCTAGTGGAGAACGCCCTCACGATACCTGGCCCGCGCCTGGCGGCGTTGCTGGACCTGGCCCGCGAGACCGGTGTCTATCTCGTCGTGGGGGCCCACGAACTGGCGGGAGGGACGCTGTATAACACCATCGTCTACGTCGACCGGGGTGGGAAGGACTTCCGAATCCACCGCAAGCTGATGCCCACCTATACCGAGCGTATGCTCTGGGGGCGGGGAGATGGCAGCACGTTGAGCGTGCTGGATACGGCGTGGGGCGTCCTGGGAGGCCTGATCTGCTGGGAGCACTGGATGCCCCTGGCGCGGGCGGCGATGCACGCGCGCGGTGAGACGATCCACGTGGCCCAGTGGCCGGCGGTGAAAGATCTGCACCACCTGGCCAGTCGGCATTACGCTTTCGAGGGCCAGTGTTTCGTGATCGCCGCCGGCTGTATCCTGACCCGGGGAGAAGCGATCTCGGGCTTCAAGTCGCTGGGCAAGCCAAACGACGCCGGTCTCGAGCTCCTGGAGGCGATGCCAGGCGACGACGCTGACCTGATCCTGCGGGGCGGGAGCGCCGTCATTGGGCCGGATACCGAGTACGTACTCGAGCCGGTGATCGGGCGGGCCGCCGTCATCTACGCCGACCTTCACCTGGAGCAGATTGCCCAGGGTCATCTGACGATGGATACTCAGGGCCATTACGCCCGCCCAGACGTCTTCCACCTGGAGGTCGACGACCGCCCGCAGGTGAACGTGACGTTCAAGAACGGTGTGGGTAAGTAATGTGGATATGTTTTACCCAAATTAATTGGCTATCTTCTCAATAAGTTGGGGAGCTGTGGCCGGTCTCCCGACCGAGCCACAGCGGGCACGGTCAGGAGACCGGCCCGAGCGAGTTTGACCCGGTTTATTGAGATGATACTTAATTGGCATAAAACGTAAGGCCTCTTTTGTTACCCGACATCTCTGGATCACGAATGTCACGAATGGACAAATCACACGAATGGTCGAATGTCAAAAAACATTCGTGACATTCGACCATTCGTGTGATTCGTGATCGGAAATCAGGCTCTTGGCCTCAATCTGTGTGAATCTGTGAAAATCTGTGTCCAATGTGGTACCCCTGGCCTGAACGGTTACCCACATTTTACAGGTTACGCGGTGCATATATCAAATGAGAGAAAAGCAGACTATAGGAGGAGAACCCAATGGACGTAAAAGTAGTGACGGGGGCGATTCAAGAGAGCGACGCCGATGGAATTGTCGTGAATTTGTTCGAGGGTGTGGATGTGCCCGGAGGCGCGACCGGGGTGGTCGACGCCGCCCTTGGCGGCCCGCATGGCGGCCCGCATAGCGGCCCGCATAGCGGCCCGCATAGCGGCCCGCATGGCGGCCCGCATAGCGGCCCGCATAGCGGCCCGATTCAAGATCTGATCGCGGCGGGGGATTTCGAGGGAAAGGCGGGGCAGGTTGCCGTGCTTTACCCGCGCGGCGCGATCCCGGCCCGGCGGGTGATCCTGGTCGGCCTGGGCTCGCGGAAAGATTTCGACGACGACCCGGCCGAGGCGGTGCGGCGGGCGGCCGCTCACGCCGCGCAGAAGGCCCGCGACCTGAAGGTCGAGCGCATGGCCAGCATCTTGCATGGCGCCGGGAGCGGAGACCTATCGGTGGCGGAGGCCGCGCAGGCGGTGACCGAGGGCACTCTGCTGGGCCTGTACGAGTATCGGGGTCAGAAGACCGACGAGCCGGATAAGACGCCGCCCCAGGTTTTGGAACTGACCATCTTTGACGATGAGGACGTCTCGTCAGCCCAGCGCGGTGTGGATGCGGCGCGCGCCATCGCTGCCGGCGTCACACTGGCACGCGATCTGGTCAATCTGCCGCCCAACATCTGCACGCCGACCTACCTGGCCCAGGCTGCCGAGGAGGTGGCCGCGGTGGCCGGTCTGTGCGTCGAGGTGCTGGACCGGGAGCAGATGGAGGCGCTGAATATGGGCGCCCTGTTGGCCGTGGCCCAGGGCAGCGACACGCCCCCCAAGTTCATCATCCTGGAACACAACGCCGGGCGGGCCGACGAGTTGCCCACTATCGTCCTGGTCGGTAAGGGCGTGACCTTCGACACCGGCGGGTACAGCCTCAAATCCGGTGAAGGCATGCAAACGATGAAGACCGACATGGCGGGTGCGGCGGCCGTCATCGGCGCGTTGCGCACTATTGGCGAGATGGACGCGCCTTTGCACGTGGTCGGGCTGGCCCCTGCTTCCGATAACATGATCAGCGGGCGCGCCTACCGACCCCAGGAAGTCTTCACAGCCAGCAACGGGGTCACCATCGAGATCGTCAGCACCGACGCCGAGGGCCGGATGTTGCTGGCCGACGCCCTGGTCTACGCCAAGCGCTACAATCCGGACGCCGTGCTCGATATCGCTACACTGACGGGCGCCTGTTACGTCGCCCTGGGCGGCGCGGCGGCCGGCTTGTTCAGCACCGACGATGGCCTGCGCGACGCGCTGCTGGCAGCCGGCAAAGCGACGGCCGAGAAGGTATGGCCGATGCCACTTTTCTCAGCGTATAAGAAGACGCTCGAGTCGGAGACCGCCGACGTCAAGAACAGCGGCAGTCGCGGGAGTGGCGTTGGTTCGTCGGCCATGTTCCTCAAGCAATTCGTCGATTATCCCGCCTGGGCGCACATCGATATGGCTGGCCTGGCCTTTGACGCCGCCGGAAAGGTCACGCTGTTCCGGGACAATCCCTACGTGTCCAAGAAGAGCGCCACGGGCTTTGGTGTGCGTCTGTTGGTCGAGTTCGTGCGGCGATGGACCGCTTGACGAGACGGCTGCGGCGTCCACCCTCGCCCGTTTGAGGTGTCGTCACGCGCCTCGCTAAAGGATCAGTCTATGCATTTCTGCGATGAATCAGCAAACCTGTATGCCCCACCGCCCGAGTGGGCCGACTTCTTCACCGGGCAGGCATACGAGGCCTTCTTGCAATTGGTACTCGATTATTTTCAAGAGCGTGAAATCGAGGTGACAGTTGGCGATGGCGTCCTGGTGGACCAGGAGCGGGATATCCATTTTGGACTTCAGAACCTGGCGCAAATGTGCAATCAGAGCGACTATGGCGACTGGCCTGAGATCATTAAGATCCACTTCGAGAGCTTGCGACGGGCGGAGGATGAGAGACGTGATCTGGATCAGCAGAAGCAGGATTTTTCCAAGATCCGTGACATACTGGCTGTTCGGCTATGGCCGGCCGATTATCTGTCGTCCTTGAAACACGTCGACATCGTCTATCGCGAGGATATCGCCGGCACGGTGTCGGTCCTGGTTTTCGACCTCCCCAACTCGATCATCCAGGTGTCAGTGGACGACGCCGCGCTTTGGGATCGAGAGATTGACGATCTCTTCGATGTCGGTCTGCAGAACACGTGGAAGGGTGCGGCCCCGGATATTTTGATGGAGGATCTGGGGGACGACGTCCGGGTGGCCGTGTTCCAGGGGAACAGTTTCTACATCGCGACCCACGCGCTGCTCCTGGAGGATTACGCGAGATACGTGGGGACGTATGGCGCGCTCGTCGTCATCCCCCACCGCCACGTGATGGTCTGCTATCCCATCGAGGATGCCAGCGTGATCGCGGCGGTGGAAAAGCTGATTATCATCACCATCCAGATGTACAACGAGGGGCCGGGGTCCATCAGTCCCCGCCTGTACTGGTATGAGGACGGGCGGTTTATAGACCTACCTTACCAGATCGCGGACCGGCAACTCCATTTTGCCCCGCCGGAGCGTTTCACTGCTTTCTTGAACGAGTTGGCAGACTCGGCGTCGTATTGATAGACGCGCTTGATAGACGCTGTTGAAAGAAAAGCGGCACGTACCAGTGCTCCAAGGCGGGTCGCAGCGATGTTCTCAATCTGGGGGGCGTATGGGACCATTGCAACGGGGGTTTTGCTAATTTCGTCCATTCGTGAGATTCGTGATCTTAAACTATCGCAAAAAGGTATCTTCTCAATAACTTGGGGGGAATCTGTTCGTAGTGCGCGTTTAGGGGCGCTGAAGCGCCTACTACGAACAAGCCCCCGGTTTGTTGAGAAGATACGCAAAAAGGCCCTTACGTTTTGCGTTTACTGTGATTGCTAGCAAGGAGGAGTAAACATGTCCAACCAACAAAAGCTAGCATTAGGGACGTTGTCGGTCTGGGCCGGTGAGGAAGCGTCCATGGGCCAGGGGGCGACCCAGGTGCCGGTGTTCCACAGTGTCTCTTTCGGATACGAGGACGTCGTCGAGTGGCTGCAGGTGGCCCTGGGGCAACAGCCAGGCCACATCTATAGCCGCAACACCAATCCCACGGTGTGCGTCTTCGAGGAGAAGGTTCGCCAGCTCGAGGGAGCCGAGGCGGCGACCAGCGCGTCGACCGGGATGGGCATCATCAGCAGTGCCCTATTCGCGTTGCTGTCTCCTGGCGACCGGGTCGTCTCGGTCAAGGATACCTACGGCGGGACCAACAGGCTCTTCACCGAGTTCCTTCCACGCTTCCAGATCGGGGTCGCGCTTTGTGATACGAGCGATCACGAGGCGCTCGAGGCCGAGGTCGCTCATGGCTGCCAGGTGTTGTATTTAGAGAGCCCGACCAATCCGACGGTCAAGGTGATCGACCTGGCGCGGATGGCGCGGGCCGGGCGGGAAGCTGGCGCTATCGTGATCGTCGACAATACCTTCGCCACCCCCATCAACCAGAATCCGCTTGCGTTGGGGGCCGACCTGGTGTTGCACAGCGCCACCAAGTTCCTGGGGGGCCACGCTGATGCTCTGGGCGGCGTGATCTGTGGTTCAAAGGATTTGATCGACTGCATCTATCATTTCCGCGAGATCAATGGTGCCACGCTGCATCCGATGGCCGCCTACCTGCTGCTGCGGGGCATGAAGACCTTGCACCTGCGCATTCGTCAGCAAAACGAGAGCGCCCTGCGTATCGCCCAGTTCCTGGAGACCCACCCCGCCGTCGGGCGGGTTTTTTACCCGGGACTGGCTTCTCACGCGGGGCACGAGATCGCCCGCCGGCAGATGA
>DSAR01000461.1 GCA_011046405.1 Chloroflexota bacterium
ACGATGCCAAGTCCACCTGCGTGGACTAGAGTCGGCGTAGGCCGACTTTGCAGGTCGTAGCACGCGGTTTCAACCGCCGTGCCGTTGTCCAAAACATACCTGTTTGAGCGTGCTGAAAATGAAGCCGACTACAGCACGCAATCGCCTGTCGTAAGTGAGGGGCCCCGTGATACCTCGGCCCGTGGCAGTTTAGTGGGATGGCCTAATAAAGCTGACGGTCTTTGTACGTCTGACGACGGCTCTTGCGCAGTTTAGCGGCCTTCTTACGCTTGCGAACGATGCTTGGCTTTTCGAAGAAACGACGGCGGCGCACTTCTGACATAATGCGATCTCTTTGGACTTTTTTGTTGAAGCGCCTCAATAAAGAGTCAAAGGACTCGCCGCTCTCAAGTATGACTTTCGTCACGCCCTTCCCCCCTCTCTTGTTCCCAGTATAAAATCTGGTTTATTGTCGCCTTCCAAGAAACAGCGTTCTCTTCAGGCCATTCTACCAGACCATTATAATCGTGCCGGGATAAGTTGTCAAGCAAATCACGGCTCCCACACATCCACAATCTCGATCTCCGCTTCTTCCAGGCTCCGAATAGCCGCCTGGCGATCCACTCCTTCCAGGCGGAAGGCAATAATGCGATCCTCAGGACCTTTGCCCCAGAACGTACCCAATGAGTGGATATTTCCTCCCAAATCCACGATGCACCCTACGACTTTCAACAAGCTGCCTACCGCCTCCGGAACCACCAACGTCAACCGAAGAGAAGGATGCCCACCACCCAATCCCTCGACCAACACGCAGAAGATGTCGGTATCGTTAATCAAGCCGATAAACTGGCCCTCTTTCATCACAGGCAGACAATCAACGCGGTGATCGATCATCCGTCGCGCCGCTTCCTCGATGGGTAAATCTGGCCCCACGGTGACGAGCGTCCCTTCGATCAACGATCCCACTGACCGGTCAGCAGGCGAGTCCTCACACCCCACTTCTTTCTGACCTTCTTTCTGACCTTCTTTCTGAACTCCTTTCTGAGAAGCGTAGACCAGATTCTTTTCGGTGACCACGCCCACCAGGTTACCCTCCGCATCCAGGACAGGCAAATGACGAAATAGATTGTGATGAATGATTTCCAAAGCCTCTGCCACGGTGGTGTTCACGGTAACCGTGACAGGATCGCTAATCATTCGATCTTTGACCAACATAACGTCCCCTTTCTTCAACCGGCGTTTTCCAGTAAATCGTCATTAGAATTCTTAATTTGAAACACACCCAAACCCTATAATTGACTATGCGAAGGAGTGAGGCGCCTGCTTTTAACCCGGCGGCCACGATAACGAGCGAGCACCCAACAAGTGAACGTGTAGATGAGGCACCGACTGGCCGGCTGCGGGACCATCATTCACGACCAGGCGATAGCCATCGAGCAGGTCGAATGCCTCGGCCAATTGGCGCGCGACGACAAAGAGCCGGCCCAACGCCGGAGCGTCTCCTGGGGTGACGTCCCTCACACCCTCAATGTGTCGATTTGGAACGATCAAGAGATGCACGGGCGCCTGGGGGTTCGCATCGTGAAAAGCCGTTATTTCATCATCCTGATGGACCAGGCGGGCCGGTGCATCGCCCCGGACAATCTGACAAAAGATGCAACCCCTCATCCTGCGATCTCCCCAACCAAACAACCCTTTCGCTCGCCAAGCAAGCGAGTCACCGTGATCCGATTAAACAGATCATCCTCCGCAGCGCTCGTCACACGCACGTAGTTATCGGTCAAGCCAGGCCACGAGCCATCCGCTCGCTGATGCTCCCACAAAACGGCCATCTCTCTTCCGATAAAGCGACGACGAAAACGAGAAGCCAGTTCGCCCCCCAACCGGCGCATCGCGCGCGATCGAGCCTGGCGCTCCTGATGCCTCACCCGTCCTGGCAGCCGGGCGGCCGGCGTCCCCGGACGGGGTGAGTACGGGAACACGTGCACGCGGGCAAAGCCCATCCTCTCTACAAAGTCATAACTTGCCTGGAAGTCGTCCTCACGCTCGCCGGGGAATCCAACGATCACGTCAGTCGTCACGGCCAAATCTGGAATAGCCGCTCGCGCGGCCGACGCCAATCGGGCGAAAGCTGTCGAATCGGTCCGCCGTCCCATCCGTCGCAACGTCTCGTCGCAACCCGACTGCAAAGGCAGGTGAAGTTGACGGCACAAACGAGGATTTTCCCACAAAGCGAACAAGGTCTCATCCAGATCCCACGGTTCCAGTGAAGAAAGCCGCAGACGCGGCATATCGGTGTGTCGCAACAACGCTGTAATGAGCGCCGGCAGCCCATTGCCGTCTCCCAGGTCACGACCATATGCCCCCAGGCAAGCGCCGGTCAGCACAATCTCCTGACAACCGACCGAGACCAACGCCTGAACCTCAGCCACGATCTCGGGTATCGCTCGGCTGCGGCTGCTCCCCCGCAACAGGCGCACGATACAATACGTGCAATGATAATCACAACCATCCTGCACCTTGACGAAAGCGCGAGTACGCATGGTGACCTCGCCCCCTTCGCCTCGCAGCGCCCCCACGCAAGCAGCGGCTGCGTTGTGATCGGGATCAGAATCACCATCGATCAGCCCCAACGCTCGACCGGCCCGATGCTTTTCGGCATTGGGGATCACCCAGGCCACGTTTGCTAACTCGGCGCATCGTTGTGGCGCAAACGTCGCGTAGCAACCGATGGCGGCGATGCGACCCCGCGGACAATCGCGGGCCAGGGCCCTGATCTGACGACGCGACTTTCGCCCCGCTGCTGTGGTCACGGCGCACGTGTTGATGATGCAAACGTCGGCCGCCTGCGCCGAATCGACGATGAGGTTACCCGCTGCGCTAAGCCGTCGAGCCAGCGTCTCGATTTCGCTCTGATTCAAACGGCATCCCACGCTCTCCAGATAGACTCTCACCAATAGACCCTCACGACGCGAGCACCGACACGTCTCCCAAACACGCTACTAGGGCTCTACGCTCAAATTGTCAAAATGCACCTCGACGTCTGACTCGAAGAAAGAGCCGGCATACAGGCCCACGTCGCCCCGGGAATAAGCTTTATCCAGGACCTGGGCCACTTGCACGTCGTTGACGATAAAGGTCATATCGGCGCCCTGACACATGACCGCCAGGCGATTCGTCGCCTGCCCCTGGTTGATAGCGTCCGAGGGCAGCCAATCCTCGCCACTCAATGCCTCCCAAGATTGACCGTCATACTTATTGACCAGGTAATACCCATCGCCACTGATCGAGAAGACGTAAAAATGATCCACATCCTGCATGCGGACCAACACACCATACTCATTATCGTTGGGACCAGCGACCTGGGTCGCCTCGACCGTTAAATGGAAATTAGAGAACGTCCGTTGAGCCGACGCCCACGCCAGGCTATTAGGCGCCTTGATGAGAATGCGCATCACGCCGTCATGATACCCCACCTCAGCCGACGCATCCGACTCGGCCAACCATCCACTGTCCGGATCTGAAAAATCGTCCGACCAGGACGACTCGGGCTTGCTACAGGCAGCCAGGACCAGCATCCCCAGGAGCAACACGCCCCACATCCACCGTTTTCGAAGTATCGACATCCTATCACGCCCCAAAAATCAAGACTAAGACTTGGTCACCACAAAATTATCGAAATAAGCGCGAACGTTCCCCTCAGGACCACTCCCGACCCCGAGACCAACGTCTCCACGCACCAAGGTATCGTCGAGCACCGTCTCAATCAGTTCACCGTTGACGTACAGGCTGAGCTGGCTCTGATAACAAACGGCGCGCACCTTGCTGAGCCCCTCTGTCTGTACCAGACTGGATTGGGCCATGCGCTGATCCTGTCCGGTCAACACCTCTGGAATTCCCTCATGGATCAGGAAAATCCCGTAATATCCATTGGGGCTCACAGCGAAGTAATAGAAGTTTTGTTCGTCTACGTACCGACATAAGACGCCAAAATGGCCGTCGGATGACTCGGGCGCCAGGTAGGCGTCCACTTCAACGACGACGTCGTCGAATTGTAATCCCGGAGAAGCCCACGCCAGCCAATCAGGCGCGTATAGATCGATGAAATACTCCTCCCGGTCGTAGCCCCGTTCGAATTTATCGAATTGTCCCACACCCCATTGCCCGTTCGATGTATCGAAATCATCCCGAAAAAGTGTTTCTGGTGTAGCGTCTTCGCCAGTGCAGCGGCAAAGCGCCAGCAAAAGTATGGGTACAAACAAGAACCGCGCCAGGCGATGGTTACGTCTATTCATTGAATCTCCCACTTCATCACTAGAAACCAGGTTTTAGACTTCCGAAGTTTGGAAAGCAAAGTCTGGAAGCAGTCCTGGACGCAAGAAACCGATCTACTACAAAGATTCAGCCGATAAAATGATTCGTTGCACCCCTTCGGGAGTCCAATGTGAATTAGCGGGATTATAACACGGGCCCAATTTTTACAAAAGTATATCTACTCAGGTGCGACGCACTTTTGCCCCACCATCCGATTGATCTAGTGGACAACAGCGGTGGATAAATCGTCAAAATCGCGTGAACAAGTGCGTCGCACCTTGTGCCTGAGCAGTTACACAAAAATAATGATGTGTGGGCATAGCCACACCTAAGCCTCGCTTCCGCAAGCCGGTTCACATCCCCGTGGGAATATCCAGGAAAACGGTCTCCAACTCGAACCTGTCGGCCAGGTGACGAGCCAGGGCCTTGACGCCCAGGGTCTCGGTGGCATAGTGACCGCCGTAGACCACGTTCAACCCCCACTCTGCGACCTGGTGGAAAAATGTGTGGCTGGTCTCGCCGGTGACGAAGGTATCGAACCCAGCCTCGACCACCTGATCCATCAGGAAGGCCGCCCCGCCAGAGACGCACCCCACCCGCCGGACCTCGTCCGGCCCGTGAGCCAATACGCGCAGCGGCGGCGCGCCAGTGGCCTCGGCCAAATGCGCGAGCAATGCCTCCAGCGGTTGTGGCGGATCGAGCTCTCCCCCGATCCCCACGTCGCTGCCCTTATACTCCCCAAAGGGACGTGGGTGCTGCAAGCCCAACAGGCGCACCAGTTCGGCATTGTTCCCCACCTCCGGGTGGAGATCCAACGGGAGGTGCACGCCGTACAACCCACACGCCCCCTCGATCAAGGTCTTCACCCGGCGATAGGCAGGACCGAGCAACAACACAGGATCGTCCCAGAACATGCCGTGGTGGACGATGAGCAATTGCGCCCCCTGGCCCACCGCCTGCTCGAAAGCGATCTGGCACCCATCGACGGCGAACGCCACCTTGCGCACCTCCAACGGCCCGTCGACCTGCAGGCCGTTCTGGGACGAATCCTTGATCTCATCGACGCGCAGGTAATCGTCCAGGTATTTCACGAGTTCTTCACGTCTCATCGATATGTTTACTCCTATTTTCAGTCGACCCACAGTGACACAATCTCGAACTGCTCCACGTCCACCAGGCCCTTATCGGTCAGTTTCAGCGACGGGATGACCTCCAGGGCCAGGAAACCCAGCGTCATAAACGGATCGTGCAGTGGGGATCCCAGGTCGTGGGCGATGGACACTAACTCGTCTGTCTGTTGGCGCACGATCTCGATGGGCTGTCGGGACATCAGTCCGGCGATGGGCAGCGGCACGGTCCCCAGCACCTCGTCGCCCAGGGCTGCGACCAACCCACCCCCCATCTCGCCCACAGCGCGGGCGGCCGTCATCATCGAATCATCGTCGCAACCGACGACGGTGAGGTTATGGGCATCGTGACCCACGCTGCCAGCCAGGGCACCGCGCTTCAAGCCCATCCCACGAACGAAGCCCAGCCCCACGTTTCCCGTCCCCCGATGGCGCTCGATCACGGCCAACTTGAGCAGGTCCCGCTCTGGATCCGCCACCGCTATACCATCCACCACTTTGGGTGATTGGAGCAGGCGCGTGGTGACGACCTGGTCCGGCACCACGCCAATGACGCGCATCTGCTCACCCCGGGCCGGTATCTGGAAGTCGAGTTGGCCCCACTCGACGTGAACGGTGCCCCGGACAGCCGCGTCATCCACGTCAGGCACAGGCCACTCGCCGAGCGTCTCGCCATCCCGCGCCACCAATGCCCCGCCGGCGAAGACCATCCCGGCGCGGAAGTCCTGCAAATCAGAAAAGACCACGACGTCGGCCCGCTTGCCCGGTGCAATCGCCCCCCGATCGCGCAGGCGGAACCATTCAGCCGTGTTGAGGGTCGCCATTTGAATCGCCGTGACCGGATCCAGCCCCGCTTCGACCGCCAGACGAATCAGGTAATCGACGTGCCCCTCATCCAGCAGGTCCGGGGGGTGGCGGTCGTCGGTGCTGAAGCCACAGCGACGACTGTTCTGCAGAGTGACGGCGGGCGCCAACGCCTTCAAATTCTTGGCTCCGGTCGCCTCCCGGACGAAGACGTACATCCCCAGGCGCAACTTCTCCACCATCTCCTCGGCCGTCATACACTCGTGATCGGAACCGGGACCGGCCCCCACGTAAGCCTGCAACCACTTGCCGGTCACGCCGGGCGAGTGACCGTCGATGACGTTCCCCTGGAAGGCGCGCAACTTGTCCAGCGCCCCCGGATCGCCCAGCACCGCGCCGGGCACGTTCATAAACTCGGCCAGGCCGATAACGCGCGGTAGATCAGAGAGAGCGAGCAGGCCCTCGGCGTTCAACTCGGCGCCGGCAGTGGCCATGTGGGTAGCCGGGACGCTCGAGGGCAGATTGACGTAAACAGTGAGCGGCAAACCCTCAGAAACGTCCAGCATGTAGCGAATCCCATCCGCCCCGATGACGTTGGCGATCTCGTGCGGGTCGGTCACCACGGTGGTCGTGCCCCGGGGCACCACCGCCCGGGCGAACTGGGGCGGCGTGACCATCGAGGACTCGACGTGAACGTGAGCGTCGATGAGGCCGGGCGCCACGTATTGCCCACCCAGGTCGATCACCTCTGCCGCCTCGTACGCCTCTCCCACCCCGACGATGACGTCCCCGGCGATGGCGACGTCGGCTTCGACGATCTCGCCGGTAAAGACGTTGACGACCCGCCCACCGCGTAACAACAGATCGGCCGGTTCGTCGCCCCGGGCGACCGGCAAAAAATCAACGAGTTTCATGGCTATACCTCCCCTAGTAATCAGTTTGACCTGCATCTAACTACGATCTGTATCTTCTCAATAAACCGAGGTGAGATATGGAACGGGCGGTACATCCGCGTCATCTTGACGGCCTAGATGCCAGCAGGGTGCTGCGGACACACTACGTCCGCCCGTTCCATCAATATGCCTCCATCAATATGCCTCAACTGATTGAGAAGATACTACGGTCTCATCCCATTAGAATTACGTATAAAACCGTTGGGCATGATCGCACCTTCCAGCGACTGTGCCCTGACGAGTTGCTCCGAGGTCACCTTCGCGCTATGCAAATTCGCGCCGGCCAGGTTGGCGCGGGATAAAGTGGTCCCAGCCAGGTACGCGCCTGTGAGATCCGCCCGCTTCAAACTTGCCATCCGCAAGTTGGCTACCCGCAGGTCGGCCCCGCGCAAATTGGCGTCGTCCAGGATCGCCTCGACCAAGAAAGCCATACGCAGAAAAGCGACCTCCAACACAGCTCCCCGCAGATCGGCGCGACTCAGATCAGCCTCGTTGAGAATGGCCGTACCCAGTTTGGCTTTCCGCAGATCGACGTCTCGCAGATCGGCGCCGCGCAAGTCGGCGCCCGTGAGATCTGCCCTCACCAGTCTGGCCCGCCGCAAATCGGCCCCGCGCAAATCCGCCTCTAGCAATCTGGCCTGGCTCATATTCGTTTCGGTCAACACGGCTGCTCTCAAGTCGGCCCAACTAAAATCAATCGCCCACAAGCTGGCCCGGTGCAAATTGGCGGCATTCAGGTTGATACCACATAGATCGGCGCTATCCAAAGCTGTCCCCTTCAAATCACACCCGGAGAAATCCAGATCGCCCCGCCCATACCTGCTGATCAAATCCTGTGCATTCACTCGACGCCCCCTTCCCTCTCCCTAATCTGGACGAAGCCGCTGCGCTTCCGAGCCAGAACCAAAAAGTAACTCTTGACCGCCAAATTCTTGCTCGCTATGCAAGGATCCTATCGGTTAGGCCCTAAAGTCTATGAATTCACCGGCCCGTTCGGACAAAAAATGTGTCGAAACCGATACGCCATCTCCTTCCCCAGCGGATAGAGAGGCAGCCAGTGAATGCGATAGCGTGGGCCGGCGAGATGCCGCATGATCTGCCGCGCCCGCTCCAAATCGGCCCGCGAATCGGGCGCCAACGATCTCAACTCCTCCCACAGCGGAGCGGAGGACGCCGCCGATGCCTCGGTGAGCACGTCGTCATGCAATTGCCACGCCAGCAACTCACCCCGCACCGATAACGCCTCGTGAACGCCTTGCCGCAGATGTTCCGCCTCGTGAGCGATCAGGGCATACAAGCGGGGATCGTCGGGATCACCGATCGCGTAATCGGTGTTCAGGAATACGCCACCCCTCGGCCAGACCAGCCACCATCGCCGCCAATCGAACCAAGCCGCGCCGGTGGTGGATTGGCAAGAGAATCCCAACACCACCCGTCGCTGCCTAATAAAGGCCGCGCTGGCTCGACCGGTCGGCCCGGATTTCTCTAACGCGAGCAATGCCTGCTCGAACCAGGCCATTTCGTCTATCGACTCGGATAACGTCACCCAAACAATCTCCCAGATTCATCCTCTGAAACATCTCTCTCCAAGGGATACCCTAGAGTATAGCCCAGCCCGGCTTTGAAGTCAAAACCATTCAAGGCACACATTGGACAAAGGAGAAGATTTGAGGTAAATTAGTATCTTCTCAATAAGTTGGGGAGCTGTGGCCGGTCTCCCGACCGAGCCACAGCGGGCACGGTCAGGAGACCGGCCCGAGCGAGTTTACCCCGGTTTATTGA
>DSAR01000144.1 GCA_011046405.1 Chloroflexota bacterium
GTGTGCAGTGCGGATCACAATCCGCGTCGATGGTGCAAGGGCCATCATGGGTGGTGACGGAAGCCAACACGTCGCCTGTAAACTGCCGGATTGTGATCCGGCGGGCACAAGGTGAGCAGTCACTTTAGAAGGACCATTGCAGAAAGTTTTTGGGACGCAGAAAAACGCAGGTGAACGCTGTTTTCTGTCTTTATCTGCGAAAATTTAACGAACAGGAGTATGCTTTATGACCGAGCGATTGATCGTCGTGGGGGGCGTGGCGGCCGGGATGAGCGCCGCGTCCAAGGCGAAGCGCGCGAACCCCAATCTGGACGTCGTGGTGTATGAGAAAAGCCTCTTCATCTCCTATGGCGCGTGCGGGATGCCTTACCTCATCGCCGGCGACGTCGCCGATTACCGGGATCTCCTGGCGCGGACGCCGGAACAGATGGCGAAGCGCGGCGTCAAGGTCCACGTTCGCCACGAGGTGATGGCTATCGACGCCGGCGCGCGAACGGTCACGGTCCGCGACCTGGCGCAGGGGCGTACCTTCACCCAGGCGTACGACAAGCTCGTCGTCGCCACCGGCGCGGCCCCGATCCGTCCCCCTGTGCCCGGTGTGGACCTGGAAGGGGTCTGCGTGTTGCGCTCCCTGGAGGATGGGCGGGCGCTGTTGCGTTTGATCGAGGAACGTCGCCCGCAGCGGGCCGTCATCGTGGGCGGGGGCTACATTGGCCTGGAGATGGCGGAGACCTTCCGGCGGCTGGGGATGGCGACGACGATGATGATTCGTTCCGGGCAGGTGATGCGCCAGACGTTGGACGATGACGTGCGCGTCGTGGTGGAAGATGAATTGGCGCGGTGTGACGTAACCGTCGTGCAGGGGACGTTGACCGGTTTCGAAGGGGATGGGTGGGTCGAGGCAGCGCTGACCGACGAAGGACGCTACCCGTGTGACGTGGCCCTGCTGGGCATAGGCGTCCGGCCGGTGGTCGAATTGGCCCGCCAGGTGGGCGTCCGGCTGGGGAAGACGGGCGCGATTGCCACCGACCACCACATGCGGACGAACCTGCCCGGCGTGTACGCCGCTGGCGATTGCGCCGAGGTGCATCATCTGCTCACCGGGGAGCCGGCCTACATCCCCCTGGGCAGCACAGCCAACAAGCAGGGCCGCACCGCCGGTGCCCACGCGGCCGGTGACGACGCGTCCTTCGCAGGCGTGGTGGGCACGCTGATCGTGCGGGTGTTCGACCTGGCGGTAGCCAGCACCGGCCTGACGTCGGCCGCGGCCCGCTCGCGGGGGTACGCGGTGGCCGAGACGAACATCCAGGCCCAGGATGTATCCCACTATTTCCCCGGCGCGGCCGATATCCACGTCAAATTGATCGTGGACGAGGATACGGAGCGGTTGTTGGGTGGGCAGATCGTCGGGCGGCCCAGCGCCATCAAGCGGATCGATGTGCTGGCGACGGCGCTTCACCACGGGCTCACGGTGTCGGATTTGCAGCGCCTGGACCTGAGTTATGCGCCCCCCTTCGCCCCGGTGTGGGATCCATTGCTGGTCGCGGCGAACGTGGCGGGGCGGTAGGTTGGTATACTGGTATATTGGTATATTGGTATATTGGTAGGTTGGTATATTGGTATTGGTAGGTTGGTATATTGGTATACTGGTAGATCGGTGATTGGGAGGGGATGACGAATCAGGAGATGACGAATCAGGAGATGACGAATCAGGAGATGACGCGGGAACGGTTGGCGGGGATGATGAATCAGGAGATGACGCGGGAACGGTTGGCGGGGGTGATCGATCACACGCAGCTCAAGCCGGAGGCCACCGATGAGCAGATTGCCCAGTTGTGTGACGAGGCCCGGCGCTATGGCTTTGCCTCGGTGTGTGTCAACCCGGTCCACGTGGAGCGGTGCGTGCAACTGCTCGCCGGGACTGACGTGGCGGTCTGCACCGTCGCCGGGTTCCCCCTGGGGGCGAACTTGACGGCTACCAAGGCGTTCGAGGCGGAGCGGGCCATCGCTGAGGGGGCTGCAGAGATCGACATGGTGATGAACGTCGGCGCGCTCAAGTCAGGCCAACAGGACCAGGTGGAGGAGGACATCGCTGTCGTGGCCCGGGTTTGTTACGAGGCGGGTGCGCTGCTCAAGGTCATCATCGAGGCCGCGCTGCTGACCGACGAGGAGAAGGCGACGGCCTGTCGCTTGGCCCGGTCGGCGGGCGCCGATTTCGTCAAGACGTCCACCGGTTTCGGGCCGGGTGGGGCCACGGTCGAGGACGTGGCGCTGATGCGCGGCGTGCTCGGCCCCGAGATAGGCGTCAAGGCCGCGGGCGGCATTCGCACCTACCGGGACGCGCTGGACATGATCGCCGCTGGCGCCAACCGGATTGGGGCCAGCAGCAGCGTGGCTATCGTGGAGGGCGCGCCTGCATGAAGGATTCTTTTATGAGACGAGGTCCCATTTCGGATCGGGCTTGATCTGGATCTTTAGGTCCTCCTCGCACGCTTTCCGCCATTTTTCGTACACGTCGGGTAGGCCGGCTTTTTTCAACGCCTCGATGTCCTCCGCGGCCAGGTCGGCGATGGACGCCTCTCGCGGGAGATAGCTCAACTGCGTGGCTGTCATGACCGGGTCGTGGATGTTCGGCACGTGTTTCATGAAGATCGGCGGCTCGTCGGGTATACGGATGCGCGATTCGGGGGCCTCGAAAGGGGGGAGCGTGTGCCATCCTTCGACGGCGATGGGCGCGTAGGGCAGACCGAGCCGGGCGAAGCAGTTGCCGACGACGACCTCGGCGGGGTTGTCGCGCAGCGCCTCGTAGACGTAAGTCGTCCGGGCGATCTGTTCCCGCTCTGCCTGTTGGGCTACCTGCTCGGTGCTCCGGTACGCCAGGATCAGCTTATCGACGGCGGTCAGTTCGCCCCACCATTCGTCCCACGAGGCCCACGTGCCCAGGGGGGCGCGGCCCACGATGAGGACGTGGAGCCTATCGGGAAGGAAGCCCGCGTCTAGCAGCGCCTCCAGCGGGTTCAGCGTCGATTCCGCCTCGGTGTAAGGCCCAAGGGTCTCCTTCAGGAAGGCGACTTGGTCGCTCCCCTGGGGGACCTGCCACGTCATCTCGCCCCCTTGCAGCCGCCACCGGAGGATGTTCTTGATCTGCTGGTAGTGGGACTCGATCCCCACGGCGCTGAAGACGCGCAACAGGATCGTCGTCCCGCTCCGGCAGGGTGAGACGGCGAGTATGAGGCGGGCGGCCTGCTCCGGGTCTCCCACCTGGATCCGGTGCGCGATCTCGGCAGGAGAGACGGCGCGTTTCTGGTACCGGTCGCCCGTCCTTTCCGTTGGCGCCATCAGGCTAACTGCCCTGTAACTGGCGGATCAGGTTCAGTTGTTGGGCAATGCTCTTCGCCCCCTCATCGTCCTCTAACGCCTGGCGGGCTGATAGCGCCTGTTTGTAGTGGGCCTGCGCCTGGTCGTAATCGGCTCGTAAGGTGGCGAGGATGCCCAATTGTTCGTGGACGTCGGCGCGGTCCGCTTCATCGTCCGCTGCCTCGAAGACCTCCAGGGCATGCTCGTAGTGCGCCTGGGCCTCTTCGTACCGGCCCCGGGCCAGGGATTGTTTGCCTTGGGCGAATGCCTCCTGGGCGGCTTTGGCCTGATCATCCGCCTTCTCTATCTCTTTCTCTTTCTTTTCCTCTTCCTCTATCTCTTTCTTTTCCTCTTCCTCTACCTCTTCCTCTTCCTCTTCCTCTTCCTCTTCCTCTTCCTCTTCCTCTTCCTCTATCTCTTCCACTTCCTCTGTTTCGTTTCGCTCTACTGCCGTCTCGTTTGACATCATTATCTCCTGATCATAGACTTTATAGTGGTTGACGTAACTGCCCAGCGACCTAACAAAACGCATCCACCTTCTTATGCGTTTGTTTAATTTGGGTGCGTTTCATTTCATTTGAGGTCAAGTTTGTAGGTAACCGTTCAAGGAGTTCAATCCCCTGAACGCTTACGTTTGCAGTAGGCGATTTATCGCCGTAAAAGCGTGCTGAAGCCGCTACCTAGCGCCGCTACCTAGCGCCCGTACTACGAACAAGGCTTAAATCGTTTAAAACACACCCATTTAATTTCGTATTTACATTTTACTGTTATTTGGTGTTTAAGGCAAAACACCAGTGAATGGGGAAAACGAAGCGGATCCAAGGGGGCTTAGACGCACGAGATTGCCCGCTGCGCAGTTTGCCACATGCATCAACCCCAGCTTCGTTTTCCTTGAGTTCGCCTGAGGGCGTTCTCAGTCATTTTAAGCGGTTTGCGCTTGCGATTTGCTTCGAAAACCCGAATGGGTGAATGAGCCGTATTTGATCAGCCTACCCTCTTCCGGGTTCAGAAATGATCGTAAGAGAGTGCCCATCCGCTGCAAACGGGCGGTAGGCTGAGCAGTTAGCAAGAGTTTTGCATATGAGGTGCTCATTATTGCTTTGGGCTCGTAAGCGCAGCGACATCGTCCGATATAGGTTTTTGATCTATTACATAGTGCACTTTCGATCAAGAAATTGCACTTAAACCTACGGGAGGGTGGGCAGTTAGAGCCAAGTAAATTGCTGTTACATGGGGAATGTGGTAAAATTTGAGTGGAGGTTATGATGACAACCATCAACGTCTTCGATGTATCATCTCAATAAACCGGGGCAAACTCGCTCGGGCCGGTCTCCTGACCGTGCCCGCTGTGGCTCGGTCGGGAGACCGGCCACAGCTCCCCAACTTATTGAGAAGATAGTCTTCGATCGTGTGTTAAAGATACTGGCCCGCAACTACGCCAGCGCTTTCCTGGAACTGTTATTGCCCGATGTGTCGTTGCAACTGGTGGGCGTGCTGGAAAACGTCGAGTTGGCCATCCCCGAGGAGCGGGTGGACTTCGTGCACCGGGTGCTATGGGAGGAGCAAGAGTATCTCCTGCACATTGAGTTCCAGAGCGAACATCGCGCCGACGTACCGGAACGGCTTTTCGTGTACTCCGCGCTGTTGACAAAACAGATGGGACTGCCGGTGATCACGCTGGTGGTCTACCTGACGCGCCGGGAAGCGCCATTGCCCTCGGCGTATCGAGTGCAGGTTGGGAGCGAGACACTCAATCGTTGCGAGTACCCTGTGGTGTGCTTGTGGGAGTACGCCGATGAGATCGCGGCTGGTCGTTGGCCGGAATTAGCTCCCTTGCTGGTCACGCTGGTGCAGGAGCCAGACGAGGGGACGTTGGCGCGGGAGCGAAAACTGATTTTGCAAGAACGGGAGCCGCGCAAGCGGGGCGATTTGTTGGCCTGCGCAGTGACGATTGGCGCGCGCCATTTTGACAAGGATTTTCTGTGGAGATTTTTCCGGGAGGAGGTGGAGATGATGAGAGAGTCGACTTTTATTGATGACTGGCTGGAGGAAAAGCTGGAGGAAGGCCTTCAAAAGGGACTTGAGCGGGGACTCGAACGAGGACTCGAACGAGGACTTGAGCGGGGATTTGAACGGGGCGTTCGGCACGAACGGATGTTGATGTTGATGCGCATCCTGCGCCGGCGCTTTGGCGAATTGCCATTGAGCCTGGAGGAGCGCTTGGGGTTGTTTTCGGCGGACGAGCTGGACGTACTGTTAGACGTTGCATTTGACGCGCAAGATTTGGAGACAGTCAAAGCGCGGGTGGCCGAGATGGCTTCGGGTGCGGAACCGGTTGCCGCGTGAGGTGCTCACTGCAATTGTTTTCTGATGCGGTCCTGCCCAGCACCTATGGTCGCGCCGACCAGTCGGGTACGGGGACGATGGGAGTGGCGGCCCGGTATCTCTCTGGATACACCGTGACGAATTGGCCGTCGATGACCTGAATCAGCACCACCGGATGATTGTTTTCCCCATCCTGATTGAAGTTGACCGGGCCGAAGATCGTCTTCTCTAAGTCGGTCTCGCGGAGGGCGTCGCGGATGGCCAAGCGGACGCTCTGGACGTCGTCCCATTCCAGGCTTTCACTCGTCCCCGCCCGCTCGATGGCGTCCTTGATGACGTAGAGAGTCGTGTAGGTCTGAGCGCTGCGCATGCCTGGTTCGACGCCGTAGCGGCTGGCGAATCGTTCGGCGAACATAGCCGCTGTCTGGCCGCGTTCATCTTCCCACTTGACGTCTTTGGCCCACTGTGCAGCGCCGATCACGTATTCGGCGTGTTTGCCTGCCTGCAAGAATTCCAGCATGATGAACCCCCCGGCGTGTCCCACGTACACCTTGGGATTCAGGTCGACTGCCTCGCTGTGTTGTAACAGATGGATCGCTTCGTTCAGATAGGAGGCGAAGTAGATCACGTCAGGATCGGCGGCCTTGACCCGCTCCAATAGCGCCTGGTAATTGGCTGTCCCAGGATTGTATTCCTCGTAAGCCACGATGTCGAGATTTCGCTGGATCGCGCCCATCGCTACAGCCACAGCGGCGCTTTCCCCATAGAGAGAGTCGTCGTAAATCACGGCCAGTCTGTCGATGTTCATCTCGTCGCGGATCGTCTGCACGAAGTCGAGCGCGGTGTTGGCGTATCCGCTGGCGGGCGCGATGAGGCGAAAGACCCACTCGTAGCCCTGGGCGGTGATCAGGTCGCTGGAGGCGGTGGGCGCCAGGAAGGGGATCTGGTAGGCGTTAGCCACGCCGGCGGCTGGCATGGTCGCCGCGCTGGAATAAGCGCCGCTGATGATGCTGACCTGATCCTCATTGACCAGTTCCTTCACCGCCAATTGAGCCTGGTAGGGGAGCGAGCGGTCGTCCTTGACGATCAATTCCACCGGGCAGCCCATGACGCCGCCGCTGGCGTTGATCTCCTCCAGGGCCATCGCGTAACCCCGCAAGCTCTCCAGACCGCCTTCGGCGTGACGTCCTGTCTGTGACGTGATGACGCCGATTTTGATGGGGCACGCCGGGCCGCTTGGCCTTCGTCCACAGGCTGTGAATGGCATGAGTAGGAACACGAACACGAGCACGAGAATCAGTCCCGGCGCCGATTTTTGCCCTCGTTTTGCCGTCTTTGCTCTCATTCGATTCCCTCGTCTCCCTCGTCTCCCTCGTCAGGCGTCGCCTCGGGCGTCGCCGTGACCGTGGGCGTCGCCTCGGGCGTCGCCGTGATCGCCGGCGTTGATTCTTGGACCGTCACCTCGACTGAACGGCTGACCCGTTGCTCGCCGTGGCGGACGGTCAGGACAAAGACGGTCGACCGGTCGACCGTAATCGTGGCGTCTCCCTGGGATGCCAGGTTGGACAGTGTCTCGTGATCGGGGCTGGTGATCTCGATGCTGCTCGTCTCTCCAGCGATGGACCAGGCCAGGCGCACCTCGTTGTTTTCGCCTTCGATCACCTGCCGGGGAGAGGCGGTGAAATACTCGATCAACGGCGTGCTCTCCTCTTCCCTACTCATTCCACCCGTTTCGTCGCCCTCGTCCAGGCCCGATTCGACGACGACGTTGCGCAGCGTCCGTACCTCCGATTCTCCCTTGGCGGCGCTCAAGATGAAATCCATCGTCTTTTCCGGCGCGTAGATCGTGCTCCCCTGGGGGGGATACTTGTCGCCCAACGGCGCGATCTCGACCGACGTCGCGCCCAGCACCGACCAGGTGATCGACACGGTCTCCCCGGGGGCGATCCGGGTCGGCTGCACGTCGAAGCGCTCAATCACCAGGGTGGGGGGGATGACGCGCACCATCATACTTTGCAGGTCGATGCCGGAAGCATTGCTGGCCTCCAGGATATAAATGGCGTTTGACTCTGGTGTGAGCTCCCGCTGCCCGATGTATTGATCCGACGAGATGACCTCGGCGATGCCGTTGGCGGTGAACACGACCCGGTCGGCACCGCTGACCGACCAGTGCAGCGTGATGCGTTCCCCCTTGACGATCTCCTTCTTGCTGGCGGCGAACGTTTCGATGCGTGGGTCTCTGGGGATCACGATCACCGTTTGCGTGCGCGATTTGCTCAAGCACTGGGGGAGAAGCCGGGATAACCAGTTGTCCGCTTTCAATTGATACGTGGTGACATTCTCGCTTGGGGTATGGGTGACCGTCCCTGAAGAGCCTTCGATTTGGCCCCCGTACCCGTCGATCTCCAGGTCGGTGGCGAAGGCCGAGACCCGCCATTGCAAACGCACGGTGTCGCTGGCGCGGATGATGCCGGTCTCCGGCTCGATCCGGAAATAATGAATGCGCGGTTGGAAGACGAGCACGACACTGATCAACAGGATGAGGGCCAGGACAAGTATACGCAGCGGCCCGATGAGGGGCTTGCTCCACAATTGCCCCATCACCGTGCGCGAGTTTTCATCCCCTTCCAACAGGCTGGCGGTGACGTTGAAGGCGTAGAAACGGGGGCTCATCGCCGCCAGTTGGCGTGATATGGGCGTGATGGAGATGGGGACGGCGACGGTCCGCGCGGGTGGGAGGTGCATTTCCGCCTGGCGCACCAGGCTGGTCGATTCACCCGGCACGTCGATCTCGAAACTGCACGCCTGTTCGTCGTCGTGCGCCTCGATGCGGAACAGGGCGTGGCTGTTCCCTCGGTTGGTGATCGGCAGCGTCACCCGCCCCGTCTGCTTGCTCCAGGAGATGGTCTGTTGTTTGGGCGAGAGCTCGCCGATGGAAAACTCGTAATAAGGGTTGATCGTCAGGAGCGCGCCCATCCGGCTGGCCCGTTCCGGGTGGTTGGGCGAGGTCACGACGATCGTGATCGGGTAAACGCCGGCACGACTGGAGGGCGAGCGGGGCGGCGTGATGGTGATCGCCGCCCCAGCGCGTTCTCCCTCGTTCAAATTGACCCGCGGCGTCGAGATGTCGACCCAGCTCTCGTCGACGCCCTCCACGTGGACGTCGAAGGTGGCGACGATGTCTCCCCCGTTGGCGATGGTCAGCCGGGTGGACGCCGTTTCTCTCACGTCGACGCTCCATTCCCGCTCCGTCAGCTCGGTCA
>DSAR01000378.1 GCA_011046405.1 Chloroflexota bacterium
GTCGTGCCCCTCATCCCGCCCTATCCCAGCGCTGTGCCGGGCGCCTACAGCCTGGAGGTTCAGATCTACCGGGGCTATTGGATGGTGCGGTGGTTCAAACAAGAATTTGGACTGCGCGAGGAGCGTCTGGCCCAGGAACTGGGCTGCGCGCCGGAAGAGCTGTTCGACGACCTGGTCGAGGAGGTGCCGCCGGGGTCGATGGGGCTGGTCCTGCAGCCCTATTGGTCGCCTGGGCTCAAATCGCCGGGGCCCGAGGCGAAAGGGGCCATCATCGGGTTCGGCGACGTGCACACGCGGGCACACATTTACCAGGCCATCTTGGAGGGATTGGCCTATGCCCTGCGCGAGGGACTGGAGCGGACCCAGAGACGCCTGGGCGTGAGCACGAGCGAGGTGCGTGTATCGGGTGGGGGGTCGCAATCGAGCGCGGCCATGCAGATCACGGCCGACATCTTCAACCTGCCGGCCAGCCGCCCCCACGTCTACGAAACCTCCGGCCTGGGCGCCGCGATAGATGCGGCGGTCGGCCTGGGACTACACCCAGATTTTGAGACGGCGGTGGCCGAGATGGTGCGGGTGCGGGATACGTTCGAACCACGCCCCGACATCCGGGATATCTACGAGGGACTCTACCAGCGGGTATACCGGCGGATGTATCGCCGGTTGCGCCCCCTTTACGAAGCGATCCGTGAGATTACTGACTATCCTCCGGAGTAGGAACCGCCTTGATCGAGTCCGGCAATTGACTAGCCGACATTCGTGGCGAAAAATTGACCGCCTGCTAAGCCGAGCACGCGAACTAGCGGAGAGCCAAAAAATTTAGGGAACGGAGATTACTTTTTGGGAATGGATAAAAAGGGTATTATAGCGACCATCGTGGCTTACACGGTCTGGGGTGCGCTACCAGCATACTGGAAGCTCGTGCAGCAGGTGCCAGCCTTACAGATTCTCGGCCACCGCACGGTGTGGTCCTTCGTGTTTTTGCTCGTTCTGTTGACCTGGCGAAAGCAGTGGACTTGGCTGGCGATGGTGCGGGAGAGGCCACGGGTGTTGGGGCTTTTCCTGCTGACCGGCAGTATCCTGGGATTGAATTGGTTCCTTTATATCTGGTCGGTGAACGCCGGGCGCGTGCTGGACGCCAGCCTGGGGTATTTTATCAACCCTTTGCTCAGTGTGTTGCTGGGCGTGGTTTTCTTGAAAGAACAACTACGTCCAGGACAGTGGGTGGCGATCGGGCTCGCCGGCGTGGGGGTCGTTTATCTCACGGTCTCCTACGGGGCGTTCCCGGCGGTAGCGCTGACGCTGGCGCTCACCTTCGGTCTCTATGGGCTGTTTCGCAAGACGGCGCCCCTGGCGTCGGTCGAGGGTTTGGCGTTGGAGACGACTTTTATGTCGGTTCCCGCGTTAAGCTATTTGGTGTATCTTGAATGGACGAACGCCGGGGCCTTTGGGCAAGCTGAGTGGGGGACGCGCCTGTTGTTGGCCCTGACCGGATTGGCCACGGCGTTGCCCCTGTTGTCGTTCACCTACGGGGCGCGGCGGATTCCCCTTTCGGCGGTGGGCATTCTGCAATACATCGCGCCAACGCTTCAGTTTCTGTTAGGGGTCTTTGCTTATCAGGAACCCTTTTCCCGCTCCCAGTTGTTTGGATTTAGCGTGATCTGGTTGGCGCTGCTGGTCTATTCAGTTGAAGGCATCTGGATGGCCCAGCGAAAGGCTAAGGCGCCTCGATCCGCAATTGTACCGGGTCGACCCGGTAATTGACCATCGAGATTTCCACGTCTTCGTGAATGAGCGATGCGTAGCAGTATTGGGGATTGCGCGCTGCGACGTAATCCACGAAGCGAATGCCGCCAGTGACCCGCGCTCGCGCGCCGGCCGGAAGATAGTGATAGCTCTCACCATGGTGGATGATTTCCACCAGATCGTCCGGCCCGCCCACAGCCCAACGCCAGGGATGGTCGATAGGGCTGGTCTCGCAGTGGATAGCGACGCGAAACACACCCGACTGCGTGTATTCTCCGAGTGTCGCGTAGTTTTGATCGCTATCGTACACGACGCCCGGCGGCGGGCCGCTGGTGCGGATGGGAACCTGGCTGTCGTTCTCGACCGTCAGAGTAAAGTAGAGCGTGCTGCTCAAGGGCAGGCTGACCGCCGGTCCATCGTTAATCCATTCCACCTCGCTGTTGAGAATGTACACCCGTGGCACGCCCCCGTTTTCAATGGTCAACGCGCCAGTCGCCTTCGTCCACTGCCCGATCATATCTTGAGCCTGCATCGTGACGGTATACACGCCATCGGGCGGCGGGTCGACGCCCCGGTCGACGCCGGCGTCGTAATCGAACTCGTGTCGGCCGGCTTCGTGAAATGGGGTGAGCTTTTCGCTCCATTCCACGTGATAGCGCGTCCCCTCCTCGTCTTCGACGTAGACGAGCAGCTCGTTGACGTCTTTCGTCAGGTGGACGCCGATCGTCACGCGATCGTCGATACCATCCCGGTTCGGCGTGAATTTGGGTGGGTGGATGCTGAAACCGCGCAACTCCGGCAGGGTCGTGTCGGCCTCCGTGATGGTCAGGGTGCCGGTGACCTGTTCGGTGACACCGGTTTCGTCTAGGGCCTCGATCGTCCACGTATAGACGCCGTCTTGGAGCACGCGCCTCTCGACGACGAAGTCCTCGAACGTCTCGCCGGGCAGCGTGTAGCCGGCGACGACGCCCGCGAAATAGACCTGATAGGGATCTTCTATCGAGGGCCCGTGAGGAATGTGATCCCGAAAGTAATAGCGCCTGCCATCCTGATCATCGAAGTAGATGGATATATAGGCCCGGCGGCCCAGGTCGTACTGAATTTTCAACACATCGGTGTCGTGGTCAGCATTGGGGGTAATGTGATTGGGATAGCAGGAGACATCGCTTAACAGGGCATCTTCGCCGCAGGCGGTCAGCGCGACCATCAAGACGAGGCTGATGAGACTGAGTGTCAGAAATGTTCGTATAGACAACGTGTTCCTCCTCAAATCTGGTAAAGGAGTGTTCGAAATGATTCAAGCCTTGTTCGTAGTGCGTGCGCTAGATGGAAAGGTTATTTACCCCTCATTCTTTAGCAAGACGTAAGACGCGAAACGCGGGCTTTTTTACACTTTGCGTTTTACGCGGGAAGTATACCACAAGATACGGTGATTGATAAGGCGCGCTCCGATGGGTCTAAATTGATACGTGGCTCAACTTGAACTTGCATTTCACAGCAAAAGAGGGTAAAATCTGCTGCCAATGCGATACATGGAGAATGGGACAGATGGATTATTCACAGGCGATTGATTATCTTCACGGGCTGACCGATTACGAGAAAACGCGCATCGAGCGCTACACACCCGAGACGTTGGACCTCTCTCGGGTAAAACGCTTGTTGGAGGCCTTGGGAAATCCACACACGTGTTTTCCGGCGCTTCACATCGCGGGAACCAAGGGAAAAGGGTCTACGGCAGCGATGTGCGAATCCTGCTTGCGGTGCGCCGGTTATCAGACCGGCCTCTATACGTCGCCTCACCTCCACACCTTCAGGGAGCGTATCCAGGTGGCCGGGGAAAAAATGACACGGGAAGAGGTCGTCGCCTTGGTGCAGGAGTTGCGCCCAATCATCGAGCGGATACCGGGCGTGACGACCTTCGAGGCCATCACCGCGTTGGGCTTTCTACACTTTGCCCGCGTCGGGGTCGATATCGCCGTCGTCGAGGTGGGGCTGGGGGGAAGGTTGGATGCGACAAATGTGCTGACACCAGAGGTTTCGATGATCACCTCGTTGAGCCTGGATCACACCTATCTGCTGGGTGATACGTTGGGAGAGATCGCTTATGAGAAAGCGGGCATCGTCAAGCCTGGTATTCCCGTCGTCAGTGCACCCCAGCGGGCCGAGGCGATCAAGGTGATCGAATCCGTTAGCCAAGAACGGGGATCGACGTTGACCGAGATCGGACGGGATTGGGATTACCAGGCGGGCGCGTTCGATTTAGACGGCCAGGCGTTCTCAGTCCGGAGGATCGGCGACGGCGCTTCGACCCTGGACGGGACGTATAGAATCCCCCTCCTGGGCCGTCACCAATTGGAAAACGCCGTCAGTGCGATAGCGGCGTTGGACATTTTGCGCCAGCGGGATCTTGAGGTCTCGGTCGAGGCGCTTCGCGAAGGATTGGAACAGGTAAACTGGCCGGGACGCTTGGAAATTCTCCATCGAGACCCATTATTCGTCGTGGATTGCGCGCACAACCCCTACTCCGCCCAGGTTTTGCGACAGGCGTTGGCCGATTGGTTCCCCGGTCAAAAGTGGGTGTTGATTTTTGGGGCGTCGGCCGATAAGGACGTCGGCGGAATGCTGGAGGCGCTCCTGCCGATCACCGAATACGTCATCGTGACCCGTTCTGAGCATCCCCGGTCTGCAAGTCCGATCGAGTTGGCCGATATGGTCGCATCGGCGGGAGGGGGAGCGGAGGTGTGTGTGAGTGTGGCGAAGTCCATTCGGCGCGGGCTGGCAATGATGGATCCTGGCAGTGGCTTACTGGCTACCGGATCGATTTTCCTCGTCGCCGACGCTGTCACAGAGTGGGCTGCATGCAATGGGTCCCCTTTGCCAGAAAATGACACAGACGAGGCAACGTCTCGATAAACAGGAAAAGGTAACCGCTCAGGCCAGCCCCTTGCTGCGATGGAGAGTGGGGGCCCCCGCCCATCCGCTGCAAACGGGCGCTAGGCTGAGCAATTACAGGAAAAGAAGAAATTTTTTGAGAGGTAACGATAAAACGAATGTTTCCTAATTGGTGGGGACAGATGGGGTGGCCCCAGAGCATGCCCTATTCACTTGATGAGATTGACTTCAGCGAGGGACAGATACAGCCGTCTCCGGATGAGATGATTGAGGCGCCGCTCCTGCCGTTACGTGATATGGTGATCTATCCGAGGATGGTCACCCCGCTCTTTGTGGGACGTGAGTCCTCGATCCAGGCTGTCGAAACGGCCTTCGAGTATGGTGAACCTCTCGTCGCCGTCGCCCAGCGGGATGCGGACGTGTTACATCCGATCAATGAGGATATGTTCAACTTCGGCACCGAGATTGATATTGCTCGGATGTTGCATATGCCCGATGGCACCGTCAGCATGATGAGTCAGGGTATACGACGGGTACAGATTACCGAGTACGTCCACCTGGAACCGTACATCCGGGTGCGCGCTGTCCCGGTCTACGAGGAGACAGAGCGTACACCGCTGACCGAAGCGTTGATGCGAGCCGTCCTGGCCCTTTTCGAGAAAGTGGTTCAATTGAACCGCAACTTACCCGAGGACGCTTACGTCTTCGCGATGAACATCGAGGATCCAGGGTGGTTGGCCGACCTGATGGCCCAGGCGTTGGGTTTGAAGATCGAAGAGCGGCAAGAAGTCCTGGAGATGCTCCAGGCGGGTGAACGTCTCCAACGTGTGAGCGTGCTTTTGGCCAAGGAGCTGGACGTCTTGGAGCTGGAGGACCAGATTCACTCCCAGGTTCAGCAGGAACTGGACCGCACGCAGCGTGAGTATTTCTTGCGTGAGCAGATGAAGGTGATCCAAAGTGAGTTGGGGGAATCGGACGCTTACACCCGTGAGGCGAACAATCTGCGCGATAAGCTGGACGAGATCGAGTTACCCGAAGAGGCGCGGGAACAGGCCGAGAAGGAATTGGAACGACTGGCCGCGATGCCGCCTATGTCGCCCGAGACTGGCATGATCCTCACCTACCTCGATTGGCTGATCGACTTGCCGTGGACCGAGACGACTGAGGATAATCTGGACATCAAGAACGCCGAGGAGATCCTGGAATCCTGTCACTACGGTTTGCCCAAGGCAAAGGAGCGCATCCTGGAACACATCGCCGTGCGCAAGATGGCGGCCGATAAGATGCGCAGTCCCATTCTCTGCTTCGTCGGCCCACCCGGAACAGGCAAGACCTCGATGGGCAAGTCGGTCGCCCAGGCCCTGGGACGCGAGTTCGTTCGGGTCAGCCTGGGCGGCGTGCGAGACGTGGCCGAGATTCGCGGGCACCGCCGGACCTACATCGGCTCCCTGCCCGGACGGATCATCCAGACGATGCGGCGAGCCGGGACGATCAACCCGCTCTTCATGTTAGACGAGATCGACAAGATCGGCATCGACTTCCGCGGCGACCCGGCGGCGGCCCTGTTGGAAGTGCTGGACCCCGAACAGAATCACGCCTTCGCCGATCATTACCTGGACGTGCTATACGATCTCTCCAAGGTGTTATTCATCACCACTGCCAATATACTGGATCCGATCCCGCCAGCGTTGAGAGATCGCATGGAGGTTATCGAGTTCCCCGGTTACGTGGATGAGGAGAAGTTGGAGATCGCCCGTCGTTTCTTGATCCCCCGCCAGATGGAGGAACACGGCCTGGAGGCGTACGACATCAAGTTCACCACCGGTGCGCTGCGGGGTATTGTCCGCGAGTACACCTACGAGGCCGGCGTGCGTAATATGGAGCGGGAAATCGCCAACATTTGCCGCAAGATCGACCGCCAGTTGGCCGAAGAGAAGTCCCCATCCCGCCGTATCGCGGCTCGTTCGCTGACCCGCTACCTGGGACCGCCAAAATTCATCCACCAGTTGGCCGAGGAGGAGGATACGATCGGCGTAGCGACCGGCGTGGCCTGGACCGAGGCCGGGGGAGAATTGATGCCGGTGGAGGTCTTACTGATGCCGGGTAAAGGAAACCTGATGTTGACCGGTCAATTGGGCGACGTCTTGCAAGAATCTGGACAGGCAGCATTGAGTTATGCCCGTTCCCGTTGTGATGACTTCGACATTGATTCCGAGATATTCGATAAAGTCGATATTCACATTCACCTGCCGGAAGGAGCGATTCCCAAGGATGGCCCGTCGGCCGGGATCACCATCGCTACGGCACTTCTCTCTGCGTTGGCCGAGCGAGCGGTGCGGCACGATGTCGGGATGACCGGTGAGATCACGTTGCGCGGTCGCGTTTTGCCGGTGGGGGGCCTCAAGGAGAAGTTGTTGACCGCTCACCGGGCCGGCCTCAAGACGGTCATCATCCCCAAACAAAACAAGAAAGACCTCGTTGAGATTCCGCGACAGGTCAGGCGGGGAATCAACATCATCACGGTGGATGATATGGAAGAGGTGCTCTCGATGGCGCTGGTGCCAGCCGAGGAGGCGACGTAAAACGTGAGACGTAAGGGGATTCTTTACGTTTTTACGCATTAGTTTTACACGCCAGCTAATCCAAATGAACCCCCCAAATGATTCGGTGCGTTTCATTTCATTTGAGGCAAGGCTCGTAGTAGGCGATTTATCGCCGTAGAAGCGCGTACTACGAACAAGGCTTAAATCATTTGAAACACACCCAAATGATTCTTGGTAGGTAACTACTCAGGCCAGCCCCTTGCTGCGCAGGAGAGTGGGGGCCCCCGCCCATCCGCTGCAAACGGACGGTAGGCTGAGCCGTTACCTTGGTAGTATTGCTAACTTTTCTCATTCACTCTGGCTTTGCCAGTTAAGGAGTCTAATTATGGATCAAACACAAGAACTACTGAAAGCATTGACCGAGGCGCACGGCCTGCCCGGTTATGAGACCGAGGCGCGTGAACTCGTGCGGGGTTACCTGGAACCCCTGGGCGTGTTGGAGAAAGATCGCATCGGCAGCTTGATCTGCCGCCAGGGTGACGATGGCCCCCGGGTGCTGTTGGCCGGCCACATGGACGAGATCGGATTTATGATTCACCACGTGAGCAAAGAGGGCTTCCTCCGATTCCAACCGTTGGGAGGATGGTGGGATCAAGTGCTCCTGGGCCAGCAGGTCATCGTCAAGACTCACAAGGGTGACCTGCCAGGCGTGATCGGCGCCAAGCCGCCACACATGCTCACCCAAGAGGAGCGGAAGCAGGTGGTGGAGAAAAAAGACATGTACATCGACATCGGCGCGACCTCGAAGGAAGAGGTGGCGGAGGCCGGGGTGCGCTTGGGAGACCCCGTGGTGCCGGCTATGACGTTCCAGGTGATGGCGAACGGCAAATCCTATATGAGCAAGGCCTTCGACGACCGGGTGGGCGTGGCGTTGACGATCGACGCTTTGCAACACTTCCGAGAAGCGGCCCATCCCAACGTGCTCTACGGCGTCGCCACGGTGATGGAAGAGGTCGGCACGCGGGGCGCCAAGACTAGCGCCGAGGCGGTCGATCCCGACGTGGGCATCATCCTGGAGGTCGACATCTGCGGAGACGTCCCCGGCATCAAGCCAGAGCAATCCGACGTCAAGCTGGGGGGTGGTCCCAGTCTCCTGTTACTGGATGCACACATGATCCCCAATCTGCGCTTGCGAGACCTGGTGATCGAGACGGCTGAGGAACTGGATATTTCCTTGCAGTTTTCGACGATGATGGGCGGGGCGACCGACGGCGCGCGCGTTCACCTGAACCGAATCGGCGTGCCCACCGTCGTGCTGGGCGTGCCAGCTCGGCACATCCACAGCCACGCATCGATCATTCACCGGGACGATTACGACCGGGCCCTGAAGTTGTTGATCGCCGTCGTGGAAAAGCTGGATGAAGAGACGGTCGCTGGCCTGGCGCCCTAGGCAGTGCAGGGCTTCGTGAAACGCCAGGCGCCCGGCTTGTGCAAAGACAGGCCGGGCCTTTTTGTTCTGGCTCTCTGGGATTTTGCATGGCGAGACCCTAAAGGTTTTGCTCAAGGTCGCGCAAACAACATTTTTGCTTTAAGGCTGTACTGAAATAAGCCTAGATTTCACCACAGAGACACAGAGAGTGCAGAGAATTTAACATTTTACTCAAAAAAATTCACTATTTGACACAATTTACGTAAAAATTTTAATGCGCACCTTAATTTTTCTCCGTGTTCTCGGTGACTCTGTGCTAAGA
>DSAR01000149.1 GCA_011046405.1 Chloroflexota bacterium
GCCCGTTACCCGGTGACGGTGGCCCAGTTCTGGGCCTTTGTGGAAGATAGCGGCTTTCAGCCTGGAGATGCTGACAGCTTGCGAGGGATAGATAACCATCCGGTCGTGCGGGTGAGTTGGTATGAGGCCTTGGCGTACTGTGACTGGTTAACGGAGAAACTTTGCCAGTGGGAGGAGACGCCCGAGCCGCTGGCGACGTTATTGCGCGAGGAAGGCTGGGCGATCACCTTACCCTCCGAGGCGGAGTGGGAAAAGGCAGCGCGGGGTGGGGATGGGCGACGGTATCCCTGGGGCCGGGAGCCCGATCCAAACCGGGCGAATTACTACGATACCGGCATCGGGATGACCAGCGCGGTGGGCTGTTTCCCCGGCGGGGCCAGTCCCTATGGGGTGGAGGATCTGAGCGGCAACGTGTGGGAGTGGTGTCGGACGAAGTGGGAAGATAACTATAAAGACTATGAGGGCGATGATGACTTGGAGGGCTCTGCTCTCCGGGTTTTGCGCGGGGGCTCGTTCGTCGATTCCGGTAGCATCGTCCGCTGCGCTTGCCGCAACCTCGGGCTCTATCCGGACGGTCGCGTCGGGTACTACGGCTTTCGGGTGGTGGCGTCCCCATTTACCTCTGGTCTCTGACCTGCCTGGAGCGTAGCGGAAGGCAGGCCCTCTGACCTCTGAACCTCTGGAGTCTGTACTCTGGGGGGTCTGGGGGGTGTCCCCCCAGGATTGAAACCGCGCTTGCGCGGTCGCGCGCGGTGAATTTTGAGGAGTCAACGATGGCCAAGAAAGAAGAGATGGTGATCTTCACCCGCACTTTCGACTTTCTCGACTGGCTGCTACCTGTCACGAATAACTTCCCCCGCGCTCACCGCCATTCGTTTACGCGGCGGCTGTTGGACGCGGCTTTCGATCTGCGGGAGCACCTGGAGATGGCGAACTTGCGGCGGGGGAAGGCGCGGCTGGCCCAACTGCGCCTGGCCGACGAGGCGCTGTCCAAGGTGCGGGTCTACTTACGACTGGCCGTGCGCTGGCGATGGTTGAGCGATGGACAGTACTATCACGTCGCCGCGATGGTGGCCGAGATCGGGCGATTGCTGGGCGGATGGATCAAGAGCTGTTAGACCACAGGCGATAGCCGGTGAGCAGATGGATGAGTAAGCGATGTCTCCATCTTGTTCATCGGTTATGGTCTGCCGTCTAACGGCAGAGGGGGCTGGCTCGTAGCGCCACCGGGTTTTGCGCGGGGGCTCGTTCGACAATACCGATAACAACGTCCGCTGCGCTTACCGCAACAACAGGAACAATCCGAACAATCGCAACAGGAACAACGGATTTCGGGTGGTGGCGTCCACGTTTTTAGGTGTGTTATGGCCGGAACTGTGGCGCGGGTGCGCGTTAAAAGCGTGACGCCTTCGCCACCGAGGCAGTGTGCTTGCTGAGAAAGAGCACCAAAAAATGGCGGAGCCGGTTCCCGGCCGCGCCCTGTCAGGTATCTCCCGACAGGGCCGGGCGCATAGCAATGGCCCCACACCCTGGGTTCGCCTGGGGGCGACCCTGGTGTGGGGCCACCTATGGGAGGGGAAGCTAATGTACGCATCTCTTTGCAGTTGGGACAATCTCTACCTGGCCTATCGCAACGCATCGCGCGGAAAGCGCGGAAAAGAACCGGCGGCCCGTTTCGAATATCGCCTGGAGGATAACCTGATCCAACTGCAACGCGAGTTGGAGACCCAGACCTACCAGCCTGGAGACTACTATTCCTTCTACATCCACGAGCCGAAGCGACGATTGATCAGCGCTGCGCCATTTCGTGACCGAGTGGTGCATCACGTGCTGTGCAACGTCATTGAGCCACGCTTTGAGCGGAGCTTCGTCTGCGATTCCTACGCCAACCGGGTGGGCAAGGGTACACATCGCGCGCTGGATCGCTGCCAGCAATTCGCCCGCCGCTTCCGCTACGTGTTGCAATGCGACGTGCGGAAATTCTTCCCCAGTTTGGACCATACGATCATGCGGCGCATCCTGGCCCGCAAGATCGGTGACGCCAACGTGCTCTGGTTGATCGATCAGATCCTGGGGAGCGGCCGGGGCGTCTTGAGCGAGGAGTATACGATGGTCTACTTCCCCGGCGACGACCTTTGGGTTGCAATGCGCCTCAGGGGCTTGCCGATCGGCAACCTCACGTCGCAGTTCTGGGCCAATTGCTACCTCAACCCTTTCGACCACTTCGTCAAACGGGAGTTGCGGTGTTGTAAGCAGCGCGGCGGCTACCTTCGCTTCGTCGACGATTTTCTGCTCTTCGCCGACGACAAGTCCCTGCTCTGGGATTGGCGAGAGGCGCTGGTCGAGCGACTGGCGACGCTTCGGCTGACCATTCACAATGGCGCGCATCCCCGGCCGGTCACGGAGGGGATCCCATTTCTGGGTTTCGTCGTCTACGCCGACCGGCGGCGTCTGAAGCGTCGCAAGGGCATTCACTTCCGGCGGCGATTCGAGGATTTGGTGCATCGCTACGAACGCGGGGAAATTCCGTTGGAAGAGATCACGGCTTCGGCCCAAGGCTGGGCCAACCACGCCCGCTACGGCAATACCGTGGGGTTGCGCAAGGCGGTGTTGGGCGGGATATCAATATCCCCACAGAACAGGGGGAGAGAGAAAGCAAAAGGGAGGTTGTATGACCGAAGCACAGGTTGATTGGGAACAGGCATTGCAGGAGGTTGAGGAAGCCATCGCGGCGATGAAGAAGGCCCTTGATGGCCCGACCCTGGAGGCGGCGTTGGTCCCGTTGTTGGACAAGCGAGCGCGCTACGAGGCGCTGTTGGAGGGTTCCGGCGGCGTAGCCCAGGGCGAGGGCGCGACGGCGGCCGGGGAACGGGGCATCGCCGTCGGTGGAGATGTAGGCGGCGATATCATCACCGACGAGCGGCGGGTTGAAACCGGTGGCGGCGCCTACATTGGCGGTGACGTGCGTGCTGGCGGCGACGTGATAGGCCGCGATAAGATCGAGGCACATTATCCCGACCCGGCCCAATCGGCGGCGGAGCGAGCGCGGGAGCGCTACCTCAAGCGCGTGCACCAGCGGTGCAACGTCCTGCCCGTGGCTGCGATGGGCGGCGAGGAGGGCGTGGGCGACGAGGTCTCGCTGGATCAGGTCTACGTGGCGCTGGACACCAAGACGCGGGCGCCGCTGACGGAGGAGGAAAAAGCCGCCCGTAAGGAAGATCTCTCGTTTCTGATGCGCGGGGAGGACAAGGAATCCCGTTCGTTGACCGCCCTGGAGGCAGCGACGCAGGAACGCCGCCTGGCGCTGTTGGGCGATCCTGGCAGCGGGAAATCGACGTTCGTCAGGCAATTGGCGGCGCACACGGCACAGGTGCGTCTGATTGATGAGACGCCATTCCCGGATTGGGAGCGGGGGTTGACGCCGGTCCTGGTCACGTTGCACGAGCTGGCTCCAGACTTGGCAGCCTTGGATTTGGACGCTTTATCCGAGGCTGCTCAGGAGAGGCGCTTGGTCGAGACCGTGCGCGAGTTCCTGGCGGCACAATTGCGCGCTTGCAAAGCGCAGAATTGGGACGAGCGTCTGGAGGATGCATTGCTGGCGGGTGACGTCTTGTTGATCTTCGATGGGTTGGACGAGGTGGCGGAGATGTGCCGCGGCCGGGTGCGGCGCGCGGTGGGAGCCTTGTTGCAGGCGTATGGCGACCTCCGGCGCGTCATCGTCACTTGCCGGGTGCGCTCGTACACCGGGGAGGCGGAGTTTCCTGGGTTTACGTCGCACACGTTGGCCCCCTTCGATGAGGAGAAGATCAAGGCCTTCGTGAGCGGTTGGTATCAAGCCCAATACAACCTGGGTCGCTTGAAGCAATCGGTAGCCGAGGATCGCGCCAACGATTTGCAGCAAGCAGCGCTGGACGATGACTTGCGGGAATTGGCCAGCAACCCTATGTTGCTGACGACGATGGCCCTGATTCACCAAAGGGAGGTCGGCTTGCCCCGGGAGCGGGTGCGTTTGTACAGCCTGGCCGTCCAGGTCCTGCTCACCCGGTGGCAAAAGCGCAAAGGTTTCTCGGTGTCTCAAGAACTGGCCACTGTATTGAGCAACGATCTGAAGTTGCGAGCGATCTTGGAGCGGCTGGCGTACGAGGCGCACCAGGGACAGGCGGACCGCAGTCGCGCGGCCGATTTGGAACGGAAGGACATCCTGGCGATTCTTGAAGATATGCCTTATTTGGGCGGCGTGGGATTGGCGGCCGAGTTCCTGGATTACGTGGACCAGCGATCAGGTCTACTGGTGGGTCAGGGTGGTATAGATGAGGGATGTAAGCCCAAGACTTACACGTTTCCCCATCGGACGTTTCAGGAGTACCTGGCGGGTTGTTACATGGCAGGGGAGTGGGATGCGCTCGACGTCTACTGGCGCCACGCCGGTGAGGGGGATGCCTGGTATCTGGCGGCGGTGCTGGGCGCGGAGGAACTACACTATAACGGGCGTGGTGACAAGATTTTGCTTAACCTGGCCTACGATCTGGCGCCCGTCGATGAGCCAGAGACCGAACAGGCGTGGCGGGCGACCTTGTGGTCAGGACAAATGGCGGCGCTCTTTCCGCCAGAGGAGATTCGTCGGGTGATGCAAGGGCCAAAGCCAGGCGCGGCTTACCTGGAGCGTCTGACACGCCGATTGGTGCAAATTTTGCAAGAAGAGCGGCTGCGCGCTGTAGAGCGCGCCGAGGCCGGTAAGGCGCTGGCGAAGCTGGGCGATCCGAGGCCTGGCGTGGGATTGCGCGACGATGGCTTGCCGGACATTGTTTGGTGCGAGATACCGGCCGGGCCGTTCCTGATGGGGAATGACAATGAGAGAGATGAGAGCATCGCTGATTGCTATCGCATCAGCCGATACCCGGTGACTAATGCCCAGTTTGAAGCCTTTGTACAAGCCGGAGGATACCAAGAGGAGCGGTATTGGCAAGAGGCGATACAAGCAGAATATTGGCGTGATGGTGCGATCAAAAGTAGGATTGATGATAGACCATACACAGCACCGAAAGACTATGGAGAGCCGTTCAATTTGCCCAATCATCCGGTGGTGGGGGTGACGTGGTATGAGGCAGTAGCTTTCTGCCGTTGGTTGACGGAGATGCTGCGTGGGGAAGGAGAGGTTGGGGGAGATACGGAAATTGCTTTGCCAAGCGAATCTCAGTGGGAAAAGGCAGCGCGGGGGACTGATGGCCGAGTCTATCCCTGGGGAGACAAGCCAGACCCAGAACGGGCGAACTATGGAGATACAGGGATCGGGACGACCAGCGCAGTGGGGTGCTTTCCGGGAGGGAGAAGCCCGTATGGAATAGAGGATGCAAGTGGAAATGTGTGGGAATGGGTTGGTGATGGCCCGGTTTTGCGCGGGGGCTTGTTCGGCTATCCCGATGTCAGCGTCCGCTGCGCTTCCCGCCACCTCAGGAGCTATCCGGACTCTCGCCTCAGGAGCATCGGATTTCGGGTGGTGGCGTCCCCATTTACCTCTGAAATCTGAAGCCTTTGACCTCTGAACCTCTGAAAGTCTGTACTCTCTGGGGTGGGGTCTGGGGAGGGGGACGCCCCTCCCCAGGATTGAATCCGCGCTTGCGCGGTCGCTGGCCGCGAGATTTCGGGCGAGGGGCTACCTCCGTAGCTTGGGGAAGGGAGCCTGCCCGTAGGGTAGGCCGCCTCCCCAGGCTTGAAACCGCAATGGCAAGGCCGCTAGCGCTGGTCGCTGGCCGCGAATTTTTGTATCTCAAGTGGGTTCAAATGCCCTCGCTCACTGAACGATCAGGGAGCATTTTTACCTCGCTAAATTTCTTCGTGAAAGCGGTCTTTCACGAGGTAAACAGCCTGTTTTGACCCCCAAAATGGGCCGCTAAGGGGGGGTAAATTACCACGTTAAAATTTTTCAGGCCCAACTAACCCTCGCTCATTCTGGCGCTTAATCGAAGAAAAAGGGCCTGCTGCAAACGCCATCGGCAGTGAGCGCCGCATCAGTGAGCGCCGCATCTTCCTCGCTCGTGAGATCATCGACAGGGACGCTGATGGGTTTGTGCACTCGTAGAGGATCACAATACACACGGCCTCAAGTGGTACATATTTTGGGGCAACTTCCTTCAGCGATTGTTCGTCGGCTTCGCGGGTGCGTGTTGAGCGCGTATCGGGACGGTGGTGTCGCGCGCGTTGTTTGGTGGCTGAGAAAAAGGACAAGTGAAGACGCGAATCTCGCTGTTAGCTCGCGCCGTTCGTCGGCCATCTTATTACACAAATCTTTCACGGCTTCTCGTTACCACCGATGACCTCTGCCTTTATACTCACTGCCGACCTTGCTCATAATTGACGTTTCTACATCTGCTGGATTTCCCCGAGTTGTTGCTCCAACCAATCGACACCTTCCTGATCCATGGTGCCTTCATCCACGAACACCTTAGCTCTGTTAAGCGCCTGCTGCATGAAGAAGATAGCTTCGTCCTTACGCCCCATCTTCTGATACACAAGCGCCAAACCATGAAACCCGTCGTGGTGTTCGGGTTGCGACATCATCAACTCCTTGAACTTTAGCTCTGCCGCTTCGAGTTGATCGTTGCTCAGCAAATCCATTCCCTCATTATACCACTCAAGATCGTCATTCTCGTAAGGCTTGATATACGCTATGTCCTTCCTGATCTGCTCCAAATAGTTTGCCTTCATTTCTTTCTCTCCTCAACTGTTGGCTCCAGACATACCGATTTCCCTTGGAGAGAACTTCCGAGTCACCAAATTGACGAATATTCCTGGGGCATCTGGGCCGATTTCACCCGCCGTTTTTGGTTTGCTTGACAAGTGTCGCGCATTTCACGCGGCCGCCCAACGATGTGCGTCAGCTGCCAGGCGGGCTCGTATCTCTCAACCTCGCCACCCCGAACCCCACAAAGCGAGTTCGAGACTTGGATTTGCGCGAGCGGTAGCTCGGTCAGCTGCACGCGATGTTAGCCGCGCACCCCGCTTGGTCACCCCAGACCGCCACTCCCCTGAACACTTGGACCTGACTGCAATGCCTGCTTGGTGACGAAGGATAGTTTGTTCTCATTCTAAAGGCTGGTCTGTTTCTGATTCTTGTCTCAACCGTTTGCGCTTTCTTCTCTCTTCTTTCTTCCGTTTGATTCTTTTTATGCGTTCTTCGATCGAGATGACCTGATCCGGTTTGGTTTTCTTGAACCGCTTGAAATACAGATGTTCAATATACTCGCCCAAAGGTCGTTTCCATTTTTGCTGACGATGATTGGCATACCCGCTGAATTTCTTTGGATTTAGACCAAGCTCTCTCGCCATTTGAATTTGGGAGTGAGTTAGATGATACTTCTTTCGTGCATCAATCCAAATCTGAAGCTTTTGTGGCGTCTTTTTCTTCGCCATAATCTGAACTCGGTGATTCCCCAGACACGGAAACAGTCATTTTCTTCATTCGGAAGTCGGTTCTTCCAACTCTTGCCGAGGACAGAGTATATCTACCATCTCACCTCGATAGAATACGATGGTGTGTTCATCAGGCGCAGAGTCGCCAAGGTAGACCTTTCTCTTGTAACTCATCGCTTTGATTTCTTTGATCGTGTTTTCAAAGAAATCGGACTGATGTCCACAGTCGCAGAGGTATGACGATGGGAAAATCTCTTTGGGCACAAGCTGCTCCTGCTAAATGGCTTTGATAACTATTGTTCGTCTCCGTTTGTGTACTTTCCGTTTTTGTCTCTACTGGCGCGGCTAACGTAAAAGCTCAGTGGCCGCCGGGCCAGCTCCTGATGATAGTTTTCCCATTACCAAAATGGCCGAAAATTGGCCGCTTCACCCCGCCGCCAGGCGGTCCACTGCGTTACAGTAGGCAAGAACCTCTCGATTCTCACCTCTGATTCAGAACCGTGCGTGAGCCTTTCAGTCTCACACGGCTCCTCAGTACACGAGCCTTTGTCATAGGCACTCCATTGAGAGCAATTACTCACTCTCGGAGCTTGGCATATGCACAATTTGAGTTGGACATTGCGTCCGGCTTTCGATACGCGATAGACAGTCGCGTTCGCCTAAAGCCCTAATTCTCCAAGTTCCTATGCCCTCTCGTGTACCGGCTCTACGTCTGCATATCCTCACCATTACAGTGAGGCATTAGCTTTTTAGGGCATCCTACTCCGTCAAGGCTTGCGGCCTGGTCGCCTTCTCCAGAGACCCTTCACGTTCAGGGCAAGCTCTGAGAGAGCACTTGACGGGTTTCCCCGTTCCATATGTCCATTTTCCGTGGCTTTAGGACGATGCTGTACGCCGTGTCCCTCGTATCGAGTAGATACCATGTATTCCGCTATTACATGGTCGAATGGGGACATTTCCCTTTTGGGCCTGCCTATCAGCCAGATTTGGCAGGTTCTAACTGACGACGCTTACACATCTTTGTCGAAAATCCTGTCCATAACCACCTGCTCGGGGCGTCGCCACTCCTGGCTAGCGCTTATCCCCTTTTCCCCCTTGCACTACGACGTGGCTGATCTGGACGAGGACGTGGCTACGCTGCGCGAGATGGGGCAGCTATGATCGTCGTCAGCAATACCTCACCGTTGACTAACCTGGCTGCTATCGGTCAGTTCAATCTTCTGCGTAAGTTGTACGATGAAATCCACATCACGCGATCGGTTTGGCAGGAATTGAACGCCCGAGGGCAGCGCTCGGGCACGGTCAGGAGACCGGCCCGAGCAATTTCCCCAGATTATTGAAAAGCTACCAGCAATCGCTGTGGCCGGTCTCTGACCGAGCCACCTCAACACAACCCAGGAGCATCAACCATGACCGTTCACCTGACCCTGCGC
>DSAR01000570.1 GCA_011046405.1 Chloroflexota bacterium
ATATACCAATATACCAATATACCAATATACCAGTTTACCAGCCTACCAATATACCAGTTTACCAGCCTACCAATATACCGTTACACCGACACACCGACACAAGGAGGGAATCGTGAAAGCTGTAAAAATCAACAAATATCTTGCCGTGTTGCTCATACTCAGCGTGCTGGCGATGGCGTGCCAGTGTCCGCTTTCGTCTGTGTTCGTCCGTTCGACGCCGACGATAGAGGCGACGCCGAAACCGACAGGGCCTACGCCGACGCCGTTGCCTCCATTGCCGCCGCAGGTGATCCAGGTGTCGCCAGCGCGAGGGGAGGAACAGCCGCTCGACGCGCCGCTGCAAATGGTCTTCGACCAGCCGATGGACGAGGAGACGGTGGAGTCCGCCTTTTCCATCGAGCCACAGGTGGCGGGTGTGTTCGAGTGGGTCAGCCCGCGCGCGGTGCAGTTCAGGCCGTCGGCCGATGGATTCGAGCGGGCCACGCGCTATACCGTCACCATCGACGAGGGGGCCCGCAGCGAGAAGGACGTGTCGATGAAGGAACCGATGCGTTTCGACTTCGCCACGGTCGGTTACCTGGAGGTGGGCGCGGTCCAACCGGCCGACGAGACCGAGGATGTCGCCACCGATGCGGTCGTGACCGTGGTCTTCAATCGCCCGGTCGTCCCCCTGGTCGCCATCGAGGATCAGGGCAATCTGCCCCAGCCGTTGACCTTCACGCCGCCGGTGCGGGGAACCGGGGAGTGGCTCAACACCTCGATCTACACCTTCACTCCTTTAGAGGAAGATGGTTTCGATCCGGCGACGACCTACAAGGCCCGGATCGGGGCGGGGCTGACCGATACCACCGGCGGTGTGCTGGAGGAGGATTTCACCTGGGAATTCACCACCATCATGCCCGCCGTCGTCGCCGCCTACCCGGGCAGGCAGACGACCTACGTCAGCCTGGAGCCTGCTATCCACGTGGCCTTCAACCAGCCGATGGATCGCGACGGGGTTGAGGACTTTTTCGAGTTGCGCAACCCGTCTACCGACGAGATCGTCGCCGGCGCGTTCGAGTGGCGCGACGAGGGACTGGTCCTACCCAGCCGCAAGACCTACGAGCCGTACCAGTGGTCGTGGAGCGTGGGAGCGGGGCCGGAGCGGGTCGGCGTCGAGACGCTGATCTTCACCCCCGACCAGCCGCTGGATTTCGACACCACCTACAGAGCGACGGTGGACGCCGGCGCGCCGGGAGCCACAGGGAGCGCGGGGACAGAATCGTCCTATACCTGGACCTTCGACACCATCCGCGAGCCGCGCATCCTCAGCACCAGTCCGCGCGATGGGGAGCAAAACGCCCGGCCGTGGGGTGGGTTGGAGGTCACGTTCTCCAGCCCGATGGACCCCGAATCGATCAACGGCAATTTCACCATCGACCTGCCGGTGGGCGCAGGCGACTTGTCGTCGCGCGACGTCTATACCTATTGGTGGGATAGCGATACGAAGTTGGAGATATCCTTCCCCATCGAGCCTAGCGCCGATTACGAGGTCACCATCAGCGGCGCGGTGCGCGGGCGATACGGGCACGAACTGGGCGAGGACACGACTGTCCGCTGGCGCACCAGGGCGTATGAGCCGATGGTCTACCTGCACAGTCTGGGCAAGATCGTGACCTACAACGCCTACACCCGGACCCTGGCCATGGTGACGGTGCGGAACGTGGAAGACGTTCATTTTTCCCTGTATCGCATGCCGTTGGACGATTTTCTCCGGGCGACCGGATCGAATTCGTGGAACTTCTGGAACAATTACAACGGCCGGAAGGAGCATCTGGTCCGGGAGTGGACATTGGACGTGAGTCCACCGCTCAACCAGCGCAGCCTCTACGGCACCAAGCTTGCAGAGCAGGATGATGGGTTGCTGGATCCGGGGTTGTACTTTCTCCAGGTGCGCCCGGGGACGGTTTACCCGGAGGCTCGGGGGAGATCCGTGAGTTCGAGCAAGGAGATTCTAGTTGTCTCGCGCCACAACGTGAGCGTCAAGACGAGCAGCAACCAGACCCTGGCCTGGGTGACCGACCTGCGCTCTGGCGACGTGTCGCCCGACCTGCCCGTCACGGTGATGGACGACGCTGGTGACGTGATGGACCGGGGCAGCACAGATCAGGACGGCGTTTTCCTGGGCCGCAAGGCGCAGTCCCGCGACCGCTGGTCGCCGGTCTACGTCTTCCTCGGCGACCCCGAAAACCCTGGCCCCGATTTTGGACTGACGATCAACCAGTGGGACAATGGCATCGGTCCATGGCAATTTGGCCTGCCGGTGAATTACAATGTCAGCGATTACGCCGGCTATTTCTTCACCGATCGTCCCATCTACCGGCCGGGCCAGATGGTCTATTTCAAAGGCGTGATCCGGGAGGACGACGATGCCCATTACACGCTGCCCGACGAGACCCGGAAAGTCCGCGTCTCCATCTCAGACGCCGAGGGAAAGACGATTCACTCGGAGGATCTCGAACTCAGCGACATGGGCACGGTGGATGGGGAGATCGAACTGGACGAGGAGGCATCGCTGGGCAACTATTCTATCCAGGCTATCTACCTGAAGGATAGGGACGCCCGCTTCTACACCAACTTCCAGGTAGCCGCGTATCGCAAACCGGAATTCCAGGTCGAGGTGGAGACCGATCGGCCCGAATACGCCCACGGGGACCCGATCAACGTCACCGCCCAGGCGACTTATTTCTTCGGCGGACCGGTGGCCGACGCCGAGGTGCGCTACGTCGTCCTGAGCAACGATTACACGTTCCGTTACCAGGGGAAGGGTCGCTGGGATTTCGACGATCGGAGTTACGATTACTGGTGGTGGTGGCGTCAGCCCGGCGGATCTTACGGCGAGCGGATCGCCGAGGGCGAGGGGGTCACCGACGCGGATGGTCGTTTCACGTTCGCCGTGGATGCCGACATCGCCGAAGAGACGTCTAGCCAGGTATTCACGCTGGAGGCGACCGTCACCGACGTCAACAACCAGGAGGTCAGCAACCGGACCACGGCTATCGTGCACAAGGGACGTTTCTACATCGGGCTGCGCCCGGCGCGCTACGTCGGCCAGGTGGACCAGGAAAATCAAGTTGACCTGATCACCGTGGATTGGGAGAGCGAACCGATCCCCGACCAGGAGGTGACCGTCGTCTTCGCCAAGCGGAACTGGTACAGCGTCCAGAAGCAGGCGGAGGACGGACGCTTCTACTGGGAGAGCGGCGTCGAGGACGTGCCGGTGTTCACGGACACCGTCGAGACGGACGCCGAGGGTCTGGCCCAGGTCAGTTTCACACCGGAGGAGGGCGGGACCTACAAGGTGATCGCCACCGGCGTTGACCGGGCGGGCAACGAGGTGCGCTCGTCAACCTTCACCTGGGTCAGCGGGCGCTCGTACATCAGTTGGCGGCGCGACAACAACGACCGCATCGACCTGGTCACCGACAAGCAGCAGTACCAGGTGGGCGACACCGCCTCGATCCTGGTCCCGCACCCGTACCAGGGCGAGGTCAAGGCGCTGGTCACTGTCGAACGGGGCTACGTCTACGAGCACTGGGTGGAGACGCTGGAGACCAACTCGGAACAGATCGAGATCCCCATCACCGAGGACCTGATCCCGAACGTGTTTGTCTCGGTCGTCATCGTCAAGGGCACGGATGAGAACGTGCGCACGCCCAGTTTCAAGGTCGGTTACGCCCAGCTCTCCATCGACACGACCGAGAAGGCGTTGAACATTGAACTGACGCCGGATCGGGCGGCCGACGAGCATTACCAGCCGGGCGACGAGGTGACCTACGACCTTCACGTCACCGACAGCGCTGGCGATCCGGTGGAAGCGGAACTGGCGCTGGACCTGGTCGATCTGGCAGTGCTGACCCTGGCCGATCGACCAGGTCCGGGCCTGCTTGACTACTTCTGGCGCGAGCGGGGGTTGGGCGTCGATACAGCCAGCGGGCTGACCCTCTCCGGTGATCGCATCAGCGAGGAACTGGGGGACGAGGTCAAGGGCATGGGCGGCGGCGGGGGGGGTGAGGAATTCGGCCCAGTGCGCGAGCGCTTCCCAGACCTGGCCTACTGGAACCCGGATCTGCGCACCGACGAGGACGGGCGCGCCCAGTTCAGCGTCGAACTGCCCGACAATCTCACCACGTGGCGGCTGACCGCGCGCGGGGTCGACGTCGAGACGCTGGTGGGCGAGGCCCAGGTGGACGTCATCAGCACCAAGAGTCTGTTGCTGCGCCCGGTGGCGCCCCGGTTCTTCGTCGTCGGCGACGAGGCGGAACTGGCGGTCGTCATACACAACAACACCAACGATCCGCTGGACGTGGAGGCGGCGATCCAGGTGGCGGGGCTGGCGCTCCACGAGGCGGCCCGCACGCAAGTGAGCGTCCCGGCCAACGACAAGGTCAAGCTGGCGTGGCCGGTGACGGTCCAGGACGTCGAAGATGTGACGCTGCGTTTCGGCGCCCGCTCGGCCCAGGCCGATCTGGCGGACGCGGTGGAGATCAAGCTGCCGGTCTATCGCTACAGCACGCCGGAGGTGGTCGCCACCGCCGGTTACATCGACGAGGATGGCGAGCGGCTGGAGGCGGTCGCGCTGCCGCCCCGCTACGACCCCACCCAGGGGGAACTTTCGGTCCACGTCGATCCCTCGCTGGCGGCGGGGATGATAGACGGGCTGGAGTACCTGGAGCATTTCCCCTACGAGTGCACCGAGCAGACGGTCAGCCGCTTCTTGCCCAACGTCGTCACTTATCGCGTCTTCGAGGAACTGGGTGTGGCGCGGCCCGACCTGGAAGAACGATTGCCAGGCCTGGTGAACCGGGGGCTCCAACGGCTTTACAATCAGCAGCGTTACAATGGCGGCTGGGGTTGGTGGGTGCGGGACGAATCCCGCCCCTACCTGACCGCCTACGTGCTGTTGGGCCTGATCGAGGCGGACCGGGCCGGTTTCACCGTCGACCGTGACGTCATGAACCGGGCGGCGCGATACCTGAAAGGGAGCTTGAGATCGCGCCGCGACCTGCAGGCCCACTGGAAGGCGAACGAACAGGCCTTCATTCTGTACGTGTTGGCCGAGGCGGGAGTGGGGGATCTCTCGCGGATGGAGACACTGTTTCAGCAGCGGGATGCGTTGGATACCTTCGGCGAGGCCTACCTGGCGATGGCTTACGGCGTGCTGGAGGAGGACAAGCAGTCACGAATTGATACGCTGCTCTCTGACATCACCAGCGACGCCATCGTCAGCGCCACCGGCGCCCACTGGGAGGAGGAGCAGGTCGACTATTACGCGATGAACACCGACACCCGCTCCACTGCCATCGTGCTGGCGGCCCTGGCCCGGCTCGATCCCGACAACGCGCTGGCGGCCAACACGGTGCGCTGGCTCATGGTGGCCCGGCGGGACGGTCGCTGGGAGACGACCCAGGAGAACGCCTGGGCCATCCTGGCCTTGACCGACTGGATGGTCGCTACCGGCGAGTTGGAGGGGCATTATGCGTGGCGTGTGCTCGTCAACGGCGAGTTGCTGGGCGAGGGTGAGGTGGACCGGGACAATCTCAAGGAGACAAACAAGCTACAGATCGAGGTGGCCCGGTTGCTGGCCGATGAGGCGAACCGGGTCCTCATCCAGCGCGACGCGCCGTCGGGTGAGGCGAGGGGGGAGGGACGACTGTACTACAGCATGTACCTGCGCTACTTCAAGCCGGTGGAGGATGTGACGGCGCTCGAACGGGGCATCATCGTCAGCCGCCGCTATACGCGCGCCGATTGCGATGGGGATAACGGTTGCCCCGCCGTCGACGAGGCGCAGGTGGGTGACGTGATCCGGGTCCAGTTGACCGTCATCGCGCCCCGCGATTTGCATTACGTGGTGGTCGAGGATCCCTTCCCGGCCGGGGCCGAGGGGGTGGACGTCAGCCTGAAGACGAGCAGCATCGCCCAGGAAGGCCCCCAGGTGACGCGCACCGACCGGACGCATCCGTGGTGGGGTGGGTGGGGCTCGTGGTGGTTCCGCCACACCGAGATGCGCGACGAGAAAGCGGTGCTCTTCGCCACCTACCTGCCCAAGGGCACGTACGAGTACACCTACCTGATCCGGGCCAGCCTGCCCGGCGAGTTCCGCGCCATCCCCACCCACGCCTACGAGATGTATTTCCCAGAGGTGTTCGGGCGAAGCGACGGGGGCTTGTTCACCATCACGGAGTAAGGACGGTAAGCTGGTAAACTGGTAAACTGGTAAACTGGTAAACTGGTAAGCTGGTAAGCTGGTAAGCTGGTATATTGGTAGACCGGTAGACCGGTAGACCGGTAGACCAATATACCAATATACCAATATACCAATATACCAGCATACCAATATACCAATATACCAATATACCAGTTTACCGATACACCGATTTCAGAGGAGTTTTCAAAATGACCCAAACGACTATCCCGACCCGGGATCGCCCCACCGGCTTCACCGTCGTCGCCGTGCTGTTGGCGCTGACCGCTTTGTTCACCATGGTATTCTGGATCGTCTTCTTTGCCGATACGGCAGCGCAGGCCGACTCGTTTCTGGCCCGGCAGAGCGCCTGTTGGTATGCGTGGGAGCGTTCGTTTCCCCTGGCCGATGCCTGGATGGCGGCGGCGGCCCTCATCGGCGCCCTCGGCCTGATGCGCATGCGATCCTGGGGGCTGTTGTTCTGCGAGTTGGCCGGCAGCGCGCTCGTCTTCCTGGGGCTGATGGACATCCTGTTCTTCGTGCAGAACGGCCTCTATCTGCATTTCAATGCGGACGTCGCCGTGGAGGCGTTCATTCACGCCTGGGTCACCGGGTTTGGGGTATTCGTCATCGCCTACGTCTGGAAGCGGCGAGGTTTAGTATCTTCTCAATAAGTTGGGGAGCTGTGGCCGGTCTCCCGACCGAGCCACAGCGGGCACGGTCAGGAGACCGGCCCGAGCGAGTTTGCCCCGGTTTATTGAGATGATACGAGGTTTATTGCTGGCTTTGTAGCAGTGTTCTTCTCTCGTTGACTTTCGTCCCTTTTTGCGTATAATATTCACGTCGTGAATATGCGAGTTGTGAATAGACGAGTAAGGGCCTAACCAATAGAATCCTTGCACTGCGAGCAAGAACTTGGTGGTCAATGGCTCCTTTTTGGCTCTGGCTTGGAAGCGCAGCGGCTTCTGCCAGGTTAGGGGGATACCATGCGGCAACGTCTGCCGATGGAATGGGCGCTCCTGGGTTTCCTGATCGAGGAGCCGATGCACGGATACGACCTGCACCAACGGGTCAAGGAGGGGCTAGGCCGGGTCTGGTACATGGGGCGGAGCAACGTCTACAGCGGCCTGAAGCGTCTGGAGGACGAGGGGCGGGTCGAGGCGACGTTGGAAGCGCAGGGCGGGAGGCCGCCGCGCAAGGTGTACGAGGTCACGCCCAAGGGCGAGGAAAGTTTCTTGACCTGGGTGCGAGCGCCGGTGTCCTCGATGCAGGATATGCGGGTGGAGTTCCTGGCCAAGCTGTATTTCTTCCATCGCCTGGGCCTGGATAGGGTGGGGGACCTGATTGGGGGGCAGGAGAGCGCCTGCCAGAAGCGCATCGACCGGCTGGAGCGCCACGCCGAACGGCGCGAGGGGCAGGATTTCGACCGCATGGTGTTCGATTTCCGCCGCCGTCAGATCGAGGCCATCCTGGATTGGCTGGCATCCTGTCGCGAGGTGTGTGAGCAGTGGGACGGGCGGCCTGCTGAGGCGCGATGATTGAGGTGCAGGGGCTGACCGTCCGGTACCCGGAGGCGGACGGGCTGCGTGGGATGGATCTCTCCATTGGCCGGGGCGAGTTCGTCCTGATCGGCGGGCCGTCGGGCGGCGGGAAAAGCACCCTGGCCCACGTGTTGATGGGATTGATCCCCGAGACGATCCCGGCCCAGGTGACCGGCGCTGTCACGGTCGCCGGGATAGACCCTCAGCGGCGTCGCGTGGCTCAGGTGGCCCGACGGGTCGGGCTGGTTTTCCAGAACCCGGTGTCTCAGTTATTCAACGCTACGGTGGCGGAGGAGGTGGCCTTCGGATTGCGGAACCTGGCCTTCGCGCCGGACGCGATCGCCAAACGGATGGCGTGGGCGCTGGAGGCGACCGGTTGCCGTCACCTGCGGGACCGGGCCGTGCGGCGCCTGTCGAGCGGTGAGAAACAGCGGGTGGCTATCGCCGCGACCCTGGCGATGCGGCCATCGGTCATCATCCTCGACGAGCCGACGGCGAACCTGGACGATGAGGGTGTGCGGACACTGGTGCAGACATTGGCCTGGCTTCGGCAGCGGGCCGAGGTCACCCTGCTCGTCGTCGAGCATCGCCTGGAACCGTTCCTGTTCCAGGCCGATCGTCTGGTCTGGCTGGCGGATGGCGAGGTACGTGCCCAGGGGGAGCCAGTTGAGACCTGGTCGCAGGTGCGGCCGGCTTTTTCGATGCCGCCCTGTTCGCCGTCACCGGGGGACGATCTACTGGTCGAGATGCGCGACGTGGCGGCCGGTTACGACCGTTCACCCGTGCTCGAGGGCTGTTCGATGGCGTTACGGCGCGGGGATTTCGCCGCGTTGATCGGCCCAAACGGCGCGGGCAAGACGACGCTGGCCCGCGTGCTGGCCGGCCTGCTGAAACCACGCCGGGGGCGCGTGCTGTGGTATGCCAAGGATTTGAGCCGGCGAGGTCGGCGGGTGGGATTATTGCAACAAAATCCGTTGCATCAATTGGTGTGCGACACGGTTGAAGAGGAGGTCAGCTTCGGACCCCGAAACGTAGGGGCGATGGAGACGGTTGATTTGGCGGA
>DSAR01000150.1 GCA_011046405.1 Chloroflexota bacterium
CTACGTGGGTTTTGCCGAGGTGGAGGACGACGGCGAGCCGTTCGAGGTGAAGATGGTGTGCCTTACGGCAGCGCTGGCCGAGCAGTTCGCGGAGAGCCAGCGGCTGGAAAGCGTGATCCGGGAGAATTTGCAAGCCCTGGGGCAGGATTTGCAGTAAATGAAAATGAAAGAAGAGGAAATGGATGATGTCCGGCACCGCTAACGAGCGATGTGCCCAAAATTGGGAGCGCGCAGGATGAAGCACGCCATGCCGCCCACCTTGATCCCGTGTTTCCAGGAGTATAACTTCGAGGCACTCGATCCGGTTCAACACGCGGATCTAATCATTGAGCGCATCCTGGCGTATGGCAACCGCAGTGAAGTAAGTTGGCTATGGCGCACCTACGGATGGGAGCGCGTCCGTGCCTGGGTGCAACACGACGGCGCGCGGCGGCTGCCCTGGCGCCGCTACACGCTCTGGTGCGTGCTGCTCGATCTGCCGCGCGCGCCGCACCCACGTCCCCGGGAGCAGCGGATATGGCCCTATTGACACAGCCCTGTTGGGATGCCGTTACCCCTGTGTTGCGTGAGCTACTCTGCTTCGTCGGCCACCAGGACTTTGGCGAGCGGTTTTATCTGGCCGGAGGTACAGCGCTCGCGCTGTGCATAGGCCACCGCCGCTCAGTAGACCTGGACTTTTTCTCCAGTGTTGACCCGGTGAGCCGCGCCACCCGCCAGGAGATTATCCACGCTTTTGCTCCCCTGGGCGGTCAAACCCTGGAGGATACAGAGGGTCACCTGTTGTTGGAAGCGCGCGGCGTCCACGTAGGCTTTTTCGGTTACGGCTATCCGCTGCTGGCGACCACCAACAGCGTTGAGGGCGTCGCGTTGGCCGGTATCCTGGACATTGGCCTGATGAAGCTGGACGCGCTCATCAGCCGCGCCAGCCGCAAAGACTTCTACGACCTGTATTGGATAGCGCGTGAGGTATCGTTGGACGCGCTGCTGGCCCGTGGCCCTGAGAAATACCCGCACGCGCGCGATTTTGAGCTATTGGCCGTCGAAAGCCTGGTGTTTTTTGATAACGCCGATCGCGACCTGGCGCCGGCCTTGTTAGTAGACGTGCCGTGGGAGGACGTGAAACGGTTCTTCCGTGCCGAAGCGCGCCGTTTGGGAGAACAATGGTGGCCGGAAATAGGACAATATCTCCGGCAGGCGTGACAGCGCATCGCCGGGCACAACTACGTGCTCACGCCGGGGCGCTACGTGGGTTTTGCCGAGGTGGATGATGATGGTGAGCCGTTTGAAGAAAAGATGAAGAGATTGATGACTGCGCTATGTGAGTAGATGGCGCAAGCTGATGAGCTTAGCACTATCATTTGAATTAATTTGGAGGAAGTTGGTTGTGGTGAGTAGAGGTTGGGTTGTAAAGACAATTGATGACCTCAAAGCTAGTACGCCAGGTTCGATCGCGATAGGCCCTTTTGGTTCTCGGATGAAAAGAGATAATTACGTACAGTACGGCACTCCAGTAATTCGTGGAACAAACCTTGGAAAAACAAAATCGTTTGTAGGTGATTTTGTCTATGTCAGTCCCGAGTTCGCAGCTGGACTTGGCAACTGCAACGTATACGAAGGTGATCTGGTTTTCCCTCATCGAGGTAGTATTGGCGAAGTTGGTATTGTAACTGGAGGAACAAATGCTCATTATGTTTTATCAACGAGTATGATGAAAGTCACCGTTGATCATAATCGAGTCAACCCCTTATACCTCTTCTATTTCTTCAGAAGTCGATATGGAAGATATGAACTTCTCAAAAACGCCTCGCAAGTAGGTACACCGGGCATCGCCACACCTCTTACCTCTTTAAGATCCATTCGTGTACCAGTCCCCCCTCTCCCCGAACAACACGCCATCGCGCACATCCTCGGCAGCCTCGACGACAAGATCGAACTCAACCACCAGATGAACGCCACCCTGGAGGCCATCGCCCGCGCCATCTTCAAATCCTGGTTCGTGGACTTCGACCCCGTCCGCGCCAACCGAGGCGAGCTAGACTCCCTGCCGCCCGATGTGCTGGCCCTTTTCCCTGATACCTTTGCTGAGTCCGAGCTAGGAGCTATTCCGGCGGGATGGGAAGTGGAAACACTCGGCAAAGTTGCAAAGAATCTCAGGCGAAATGTCGATCCCGATGATTTGCCCCCTCATACACCATATATCGGATTGGGACATATGCCCCAAGAGAGCATCTCTTTAACGGAATGGGGAGAAGCTCAAGAGGTTGGTAGCACCAAGCGTCAATTTAAAGAAGGTGAGATTCTGTTTGGCAAACTGCGTCCCTATTTTCATAAAGTGGGAATCGCTCCCGTAGATGGAATTTGTTCGACGGATATCGTGGTTATAATGCCAAAGCAGCCAAACTGGTACGCGTTTACTTTGTGCCACTTTTCTAGTGCTGAATTTATTGACTACACCACCGCAGTCTCAACTGGCACAAAAATGCCCCGGACTAAGTGGCGTGATATGTCGCGATACGAAATTGTGGTTCCCCCTAAAGAAGTTGCCGTCACTTTCGGTCAATTAGTGGAACCTATGTTCCACAAGATTAGAAGTAACATTCTCGAATCCCGCACCCTCGCCGACCTGCGCGACACCCTGCTGCCCAAACTCATCTCAGGAGAATTGCGTGTGCCAGATACTATGATTGAAAACGAGGAGTGAGATATGGCCCCAGAGAATGAGAAAAAGATCATCAAGTCACTGGACTTGTCCATTGGCAATCTCTTTAACGACTTTTATGTCGTTCCCAGCTATCAGCGCGAGTACGTCTGGGAACAGGGGCAGGTGGAGCAATTGCTGCAAGACGTCTACGAGGCCTTCCCTGAAAGTCCTCAGATCGCCCCGTCGGACTATTTCATCGGCAGCCTCGTGGTCTGTCCCTCCGACGGCGTGCTGGAGCTGATCGACGGCCAGCAGCGGATGACGACCGCTTTTCTCTTCCTATGCGCCGTCCGGGATCATCTGGCCGTCGTTGGAGCCAAAAGCCTGTCCACCATCGACAACCAAATCGCCGCCACCAGTGTCGATCAATTGGGCGAAGAAACGTACCGCTATCGCGTGGTATTGCAGTACGAGGATAGCCTGGACATCGTGAAACGCATAGGACAGGGGGAAGATAGTCTTGATGAAATAGCAAAAAAGACGCGCTCCGTCGACAATCTGATCACGGCCTACCACACGATTCGTCTCTTCCTCAAGAACGAGTTCCACGAGACCCCGGCCGAGGTCAAGCGTTTTTACGTTTACTTCACCCGTAATGTAAAGGTTGTGCGTATTCAAACGCAGGACATCGCGCACGCCTTGAAGGTCTTTGAGACGATCAACGATCGGGGCATGGGCTTGGACTCGATGGACCTGCTCAAGAATCTGATGTTCATGCAAGCTGAAAAGGTCTACTTTGACAAGCTAAAGGTCAAGTGGAAAAAGTTGGTCGATACGCTGCATCAGGCGGGCGAAAAGCCCCTCCGTTTCTTGCGCTACTTTGTTTTCGCCACGCACGACGTGGAGCGCCTGCGAGAAAAGGAGATCTACCAGTGGTTCGTGGAAAATGAGAAGCGCTGAGGGTATGCAGATGACCCCTTGGGCTTTGTCGATCTACTGAACGAGGCCGCACGAGCTTATACCAATTTCGTAGCGGGCCAGAACGTCGATGGAAGCCCCAACCGCTACCTGGACAACCTCAGTTACCTGAGCGGCGTGGCGCGCCAGCAATTGATCCTGCTGCTCGCCGGGCGCCATTTGTCTATCGAGGGCTTTGTCGAGCTTTCGCGGCAGCTAGAGAACCTCTTCTTTGCCTACATCATTACCCGAGAGCCAACGCGCCAATTCGAGCGAGATTTTGCACAGTGGGCTGGAGAGCTGCGCGATGTCCAAGATCGTAAAGGCTTGGATGCCTTCCTCGACCTGCACTTTCGTCCCGCCAAGCAAGAACTGGCGACGCGCTTTGCATTAGCTTTCGAGGAATTGGACGAAGATTCCATCCAGAAATATCGGATGCGCTACATCTTGGGCAAGATGACACAATACGTCAACGAGCAAGCCTACGGCTCCCAGGCGGAGAATCTGGGTAAGTTTGTGAAACAAAAAGATGTCGAGCACATTCTGCCCCAGAGCCCACTGGAGGAAGTTGTCCAATCCTTCGACAAGCCCGACGAGATCGACGAATATTATACCCATCGCCTGGGCAATATGGCGATGTTGGAGAACAGCATCAACAGATCGATTAGCAACAACCCCTTTGCGAAGAAAAAAGCGGGCTACGCTCAATCCCAATTCCTGCTCACCAAGAGCATAGCTGTAGATCCTCGGGTAGGTATTAACACCACGATCAACCGGGCCGTTGAGGGACTGATTACTTTCGATGATTGGACTTCAGAGTCTATCGAGAGACGTCAAGAGATGCTGGCCGAATTAGCAAAGAAGGCGTGGGACATGCCAGAAAGTGACGAGAAAGAAGAAAAGTGACAGTGAGCCCCATAGCCGAATCCACCGTCGAACAGGCCGCCCTCGATTGGCTCCGCCAATTGGGCTACGAGGTCGCTTACTGTTCCGATATCAAACCAGAAACCGTCAATTCTGTGATGAAACCTTCTTGTTAGGCCATCTGCGCGTGCCGGAGATAGAATAATAACCAGAAGTTAGACAATGGGCCTAGCAACCGCCATATTCCTATTTGCCCTCTACAAGGGCACCGAGACCTTTTGGGAAAAAGGCTTTGAAGCTGCCTGGGATCCAGTAGATAACGCTCTCAAGAAACGCTTCGCCCGCTGGGCCGGGACTGACCAGGAAACCCAACGCCGCGCAGCCTTTACCAAAGCGGCCGCCATTGCCCGCTCCAACACCCTCCGTACTGCCCCCGACCCCCAACAGGCCGAGTATATTCTGGACGCTCTCGACAGTGGGCGCGATCAGCGCAACGCCGAGGCCCTGGCCGAAGAAGCTGCCAAGCTGATGCTCTTCGCCGCCTCGCCCGACGTCCCCCGCCTCACAGAGATCTGCCACCGCACCCTCCGCTTCGACGCCCTTTTCGCCGAGCAGTCGCCCCCTCCACCGGAGACCGTCGCCGTTATTCTTTCCGACTTCCTCACCAATCTTCGCGAGGCGTTGCTCGATCAAGAACCTTACCACGACCTGATCCAAAAGGATATGCGGCGCGCGCTTAACGAAATCCTGGTCGAACTGCGTCCCGTGCCCTACGACGACGAGGCCATCTACCGTTCCCAGGTCGCCGAGATGTACCGCGAACTCGAATTTGTAGGCATCCCAGAGATCAAGGAACGCCGGCCTATCACCGTGGAGGATGTCTTTATCCGCCTGCGATCCGAACGGGAAGTAGAGAGGGCCGAAATGCCGCTTGTGGAAAGCAGGCAGGACCTCTTTGAGAAGTCCGGATTGCGTGACATAGATTCCTCGCAGGCTATGCCGGATCGTGTGGGCCGGGCAGATCGGGTGATCAAAGAGCAGGTCGATGTAGATGAGGCCTTGCGCCAGGCTCGGCGTCTCGTCATACTGGGCGATCCCGGCGCAGGTAAATCCACCTTGCTCAAATATCTGACCGTCATCTGTGCCGAGGGCCGGGCCGGGACAGAACTGAGCCTTGAGGCGAACGGTGACAAACCGCTGCTGCCCATCTTTATCCCCTTGCGCGAGTTTGCCGCCGAGTGCGACACTCGCAATCAGGACTATGGCCTGTTGGACTATCTCTATACCCATGCACGCGAACATTTACTCCTGCACTTGCCTAGGGGATTCTTCGAGCAGGCACTAGAAGCCGGGCGTTGCCTCGTCTGCCTCGACGGGCTGGATGAGGTCTGGGCCATTGGCCAGCGCAAGACCGTCACCGGCGCGGTCAAAGCCTTTGTCTCTCGTTTCCCTCACAGTCGTTACATCATCGCCTCGCGCATCGTGGGTTACGATGAAGCCCCGCTCGACCGTCGCGACTTTGTCCATCACACCATTCTCCCACTCAAAGACGAGGACATCCAGGCCTTCATAGACAAATGGTATCAAATCCGCGAGCGCGACCCGGTGCGGCGCCGGCGCAAGATTGCCGACCTCGTCGCCACCATCGAGCGCGAGCCGCGCATCCAAACCCTGGCTCGCAACCCGCTATTGCTTACCATCATCGCCCTCGTGCACCGCATCGAGGCTGAGCTGCCCCACGAGCGGGTTAAATTGTATGACAAATGCGTCACCACCCTGGTCGATACCTGGGAGGAAGTCAAGGGCCTGACCCTTGCCGAGAAACAGCACCCTTTCTACCGTTACCGTCGCCGCCTCCTGGAGCGCTTGGCCTTCGAACTGCACACCCGGACCGAAAAGCCCCGTACGGCCGCCACGGTGCGAGAGGGGGACCTGGAACGCCTGCTGACCGACTTCCTGATGGAAAACCGCCGCCTAGGCTTTGCCGAGGATCCCGACGGTGCCCGTGAAGAGGCCCGCGCCCTCATCCGGCTGGCCCGCGGGCGCACAGGCCTACTCGTCGAACGGGGCGACAAGGTATTCGCCTTTCCCCACCTGACCTTCCAGGAGTATCTGACCGCCTGCGAAATTGAGCAGCGCTGCTTTGGCCGGGGGGCCGACGCCGTGTGGGACGTGATCCAACACCGCCTGCACGACGCCCACTGGCGAGAAGTAATTCTCCTGCTGCTCGGCAGCCTCAACAAATACGAATACGACGACCCCACGACCAATCTACTGGAACGCATCCTCCAGGCCGGCGAGCAAGACCAATTTGAACCCCTTCTCCACCGTCACCTCTACCTCGCCATCCGTGCCCTGGCCGACCGAGTAGACGTGACCGCTGATCTACACCAACGGATAGTCGATAAGACGCTACGGATTGCCCGCCAGGCACCGGAGTGGGAACGTGAGGACGCTTTTAACGCCCTTTCTTGGCTGGAGCAGGACGATTACGCAGCTGACGGCTTGCGTGTTCTGGCGCAGGATGGTCAAGTCGATGACAAGGTACGCCGTGCCGCTGCCCAAGCCTTGGGGCAACTCGGCCGCGTCGAGGAAGCTGCTGAGGTCCTGCTGGCCCTGGCACAGGGTGGTCAGGTGGAAGACTCGGTGCGCTGCGACGCCGCTCAAGCTCTGAGAGAACTCGGCCACGCCGAGGAAGCTGTCGAGACCCTACTGGCCCTGGCACAGGACGGTCAGGTGGATAACTTGGTACGCTACATCGCCGTCCAAGCCCTGGAGGAACTCGGGAATGTCAAAGAACAGGTATTGAACCGCCTGCTGGCCCTGGCGCGGGATGGTCAGATCTCCTTGGTGCGCTGCGCTGCCGCTCAAGCTCTGAGGGAACTCAGCCACGCCGAGGAATGGGTATTGGATGGCTTGCTAGATCTGATACAGGATGGACAGGCGAACGACCAGGTACGTCGCGATGCTGTCCGAGCACTGGGAAAACTCGGCTGCGCCGAAGAAAAGATATCGAACGGTTTGTTGGCTTTGGCGCGGGATAGGCAAGTAGAGGATGGAGTGCACTGCACCGCCGCCCAAGCCCTGGAGGAGCTTGGCCACACCGAGGAAGCTGTAGAGATCCTGCTGACCCTAGCACGGGATGGACACGTAGAAAGTGGGGTGCGCAGTACCGCCGCCCAAGCCCTGGGTGAACTCGGCCACGCCGAGGAAGCTGCCGAGATCTTGCTGACCTTGGTGCGGGATAGTCAAGTGAAAAACTCAGTGCGCCAAGATGCCGCCCAAGCTCTGAGAGGACTCGGCCACGCCGAGGTAGCCATGGAGATATTACTGGGCCTGGCGCAGGATGATCAAGTGGATGACTCAGTGCGTCGCGCCGCCGCCCAAGCCCTGGGGGAACTCGGCCGCGCCGAAGAAAACATCCTGGACAGCCTACTAGCTCTAGCGCAGGATGATCAAGTGGATGACTGGGTGCGCTGCGCTGCTGCCAAAGCCCTGGGGGAACTCGGCTGGGCCAAAGAAGCGGTAGAGATCCTGCTGCCCTTAGCTCGCGGTGATCGGGTGAGTACTTGGGTTTACCATACTGAGGAAGCAGTAGAGGCTCTACTGGCCCTAGCGCAGGATAATCAGGTGGACGACTGGGTGCGCAATATCGTCGTCCAAGCTTTGGGGAAACTTGGCCGCGCCGAGGGACGAGTATTTCAAAGCCTACTAGCCCTGGCACAGGATAATCGAGTGTCTATCTTAGTACGCAGCGCCGCCGCCCAAGCTCTAGGAGATCTCGGTCGCGCTGAGGGGAGGGTGGTGGATGGTCTGCTGGCCTTAGCGCAGAACGATCATGTGAAAGACTCGGTGCGTCATGCTGCCGCCCACGCTCTGGGCGATCTCGGGCGAACCGAGGAAGCGGTAGGGGTCCTACTGAACCTAGCACGGGATAGTCGAGTAAACATCAGTGTGCGCAGCGCCGCCGCCCAAGCTCTAGGAGGTCTCGGGCGAATCGAGGATGCGGTAGGGGTCCTACTGATCCTAGCGCGGGATGGTAAGACGGATCACCTGATGCGCCGCGCCACCATACAAGCCCTAGTGGACCTCGGTCGAGCCGAGGAAGCGGCACAAGCCTTGTTGACCTTTGCTCGCGACAGTTACAATTCGGTGCGCTACGAAGCTTATAACGGCCTAAAAGAGCTGGTGGAGGGCACGCTGGAATAATCAATGCGCACCATACCTTACCCACCGCTCGGTCCGGATTGTCAAATCCGGGCCACAACATCAGTTAGAACAGGAACCCACAAATGACCCCATTCGCCGAATCCACCGTCGAACAGGCTGCCCTCGATTGGCTCCGCCAATTGGGCTACGAG
>DSAR01000302.1 GCA_011046405.1 Chloroflexota bacterium
GCAACACGCTCATTATATTATACCATGCCAGGGCCGCCTTCAGAACGTAGGTATGGGTGATCGTTTGGCTGATGTACGGTTCGTTCATCCTTGGGCGAATGAACTGCACACCGAGCCACCCCTGGTCCAAAGCTTGACTGCCCCGGAGATAGTCCAGGGCTCGCTCGGCACGTTCCCGATCGTCTGCATCGCCCTTGTAAACGCTGGCCAAACCGAGCAGGGCCAGGGAAGTACTCAACGCTTCGCTCGTCTCCGCCAGCCCCCATCCACCATCGGCGCGTTGGGCTTGGCGCAAGAAATTTTGAGCGTGCTCGATTGACGGCGAATCGGGGCGGGCGGTCGCGAGCAGCCGCAAGCACACGTAGGTGCCGTAGTACGGCCCGTCATACCACCGGCTGACCCAACTCCCGTCGACTTCTTGTTGGCCCTCCAGGTAGGCGGCTCCCCTCTGAATCGTCTCGGCAAAGCGCGCTGGATCGTAGAGCGCGAGCGCGTAAAGCAGGTTGGCCACGACCTCGTTGTCGGGGCCGGCGCCCCATTTGGAGCGATTGAACGCATCCTGACGTTCTTGCTGCGCTGTGCGCCCCGTCGCCGGCACGATCCAGGTCTCGAACGATCCATCGGGGCGGGCGTTGTCACGCAATAGCACGGCCAAGGGGCCTTCACAGTATTCCACGACCGCCTCCCGGTGGGCTGAACGGAGCAGAACCTGCATGACTTGCCCCAGATCGTCTGCGTCTGGCGCCAATTCTGGCACGGTGGGGAAATAGCGCCACCCACCGACGCCGGAAGATAAACGTTGATCTAGCAGATAGCCAACCTCGCGCTCGATGAGTGGCTGAAGGTGGCCGGCTAACAAGAGATCGGCGTCACACAGGGCGTCTGCGATGAGCGCCCGCTGGAAAACATCGCCATAATGGTACGCCTGGTCTGAACTGAATCCCTCCTGGCGGGTCAAGTACATGATGTGCCGCGCCTCACCAAAACCGAGCCGCCACTGCTGGACGACAAAATCGAGCGCATCCCAGGCCAATCGCTGCCACGGGTTCTGTGCAGGGGGCAGGTTCAGGGTGAACGCAGGTTGATCGCGCACCCGCTGCAGGTTGTCCTGAACGATTCGCTGGACGTCGCACAGGAGTTCCTCACATTGATGGCGCAAATCAGCAATCGTACGACGCCACAAGATATCTGGTATCTCTGCGATCAAATCATCAGCGCGGTCGAGCGAGTCCAGGGCCAGTTGCAATACATATTCAGCGTGGCCGCCGTAGTAGATCTCACGGGCTAATGAGTTTTGCGTCGTTTCGCAATCATCCTCGTAAGACCGCTCGTTGAGTACCCTCGCAAGAAGCAAGGAAGGAATTCCATTCTGTATATCCTCCTTCCAATCGTACAGATCATCCCACATCTGGCGGGCGACGTAGTAGTGATTGAGCGATTGCACTAACGGCCCATATAGTATGTCGTCTCTTGCCAACTCTACGAGGCCAGCGATGGATGCTTTAGCTATCCCGGTCTTGGCAACAGCGATCTCGATGGCCAATGGCTCAGTGTACTCTCGCCAGGACAACTTGCCTGAAGCGAAGTGTTTCTCTTGCATACAGGCGCGAGCGTAGGTAATCATATAATCTCTAAAACGTGTCCAGAAGGCTGTATCAGAGGGAAAGAGTTGGAATAACAGGCGATAAGCCTCAAATTGCATCGCTTGAGCCCCCAGGGCGTCCATCGTCGATGACATCCCATCTATGACGTCATCGTATGCAAACAGCGACTGTGAAAAGAGTCGTCCGGCAAGAGCCAACAGTTGTACGTCCGATGGGCTGAGAGACGGAAACGCTTCCAGGAACAAGTAGGGATGGGCATCGTAGATACCGTTGTCGGTGTTCAGGGGAAATTCATTACCCCATTTTTCTTGTAAGTCTAGCAAAGCCGTCGTGGTTTTCTCGACCTGTTGTCGAACCTGGGACGGAAAGAAAGACACTGATGACATCTTTATCTCCTAACCTGGACAAACCAGGACTAAAAAGGAATCTTTGACCGCCAAATTCTTGCTCGCTGTGCAAGGATTCTATTGGTTAGGCCCTAACATGGACGAGCCAGAACCCAAAAGAGACACCGACGGAAAGTACTTGCTCAATGTACAAGAATCGCATCGGTTAGGTCATAATTTCGACTTGCATCAATCTGATGTAAAAATCGTCAAATGCTCCCAGGAATGGCATAATCTACGGAACATCCTGGTTGTCGTTGCTGGTGATCCTGTTGCCTGGAATATGCGACGACGCAGCGAGATTTAGGGATAGTTGAGACTGCATGGATGAAAACCATTACAAATGCAGGGGTTCGGGCAGACGTCGCTGGTGCACGTATACGCACCGTGACAAGCGCAGAGTAGTCCATATTGTTGATGGCGCCAATTGATCGACTGAGGTAAAGTATCCGTCGTCTCCAGATGGTGTTCCAAGTCCCCGACATTCAACTCCTCGGAGTTCAAACTGGTGAGTTCTTCTGGACAGCGCTTTTGTCTATGCACTTTGACCATTAACTATTCCATGTTCTGTTGTACGAGAATGGATCATTGAGGGATGGTAGGGGTCAAGAGTGTTTCAATCCACCTGTGTTTTGCCCATACCATCCCTCCACTTTTCAGAAGGATCTGGAACCAATACGGTTTCAAGGTTGCCGGAACCAGGTTTTCTCGAAAGCCTGGTTTCTCTGCGGTTATCAAACTGGATTGGATCTAGATTCTAGCCGCCGACTGCCCTGAAACAGTTGGTGTAGATGGCAAAGTCTGATCCTATGGCTGTATTGGTTTTGGTTCCGGGCCGAGTTTAATGCAGTCGGCGATACATGGCTCGTAGCCATTGCATGCGCAGTTCGTTGGGCAGGAGTAGTTGTTGCACGTATACGTACCTCTGCAGGTACAGACATCGGTGTTGCAATCGCACCAGACCCCGAGGGGCTCGCCTATCGTGGCGGCCAGCTCGAGGCGGTGTTCCAACTCTTCGACGTCCAGATCTGCAAAGTTCAGACTCTTGATTTCGTCGTGCTTACTCACGGTTAAAACCTCCTTAGGTCTATCGTGTCCAACTCATTGGTCAGTTGAACAGTGGAATCGATTACTCACAGCATTTCGCCCTGCAAGTCGCGCGCCCCTGTTTCGTAGAAGATACGCCGGTCATTTTGACCGTGATTTAGGCCCCTTCTTAGCCATGCCATTGCCCCGGACAGGCGCAAGCCCTCTACGCAGGGTTGTGGCGCTTCAGAGACCATTGTCAATCGATTGTTTCAGGATTCACACACTTGGGCTGGCTTTGGGACCTGCTTTTCGCCAGCAATGAATCTAAAATAGGCGCTGGCGGTGCTGTCTCGAAAGCGAGCTGCAAATCCGTCGCAGTAACTGGTGAAGAGTTCGTCGTAGCGATTCAAGGCGCGGGCGGCACACCCGCCTCCGCAATAGAGGGCATAGCGGCACTGGCGACACGCTGGGTTGCTGGTCACGTTGCGGCTGCGCCATGTTTTCTCCTGTTCGACGTTCAACACGACATCGCCATCAGCAGTGATGTACCCGATACGAATATTTGGGTCGCCGGTTCGTTCCCAGCAGGCGTACAGATCACCGAAAGGGTCGACAACGTACATCGTGTTGTGAGCTGCACAAAAGCTGGCCTTGAAACTGGGATTCGCCTGCTTGTCAAAGATGTGCCATATGCGGTCTTCGAGATTGTCGTCGGGTCGGCTGATAACTGCTAGGCTGGGATACTGTTCCCGCATCTCGGTCAATGCCTTATCCAATTGGTGGGAACTCATGGTCGTTTTGACCGCTGTCTTCTCGTTAGCTGCGCTGATGGGGGATGTGTAGGCGGAGAATTTCTCCTCTTGGTCCCACCCCCTGGCAATGATCTCGTCGGCCAACTCGGGCAATTGGTGGATATTGTCGCGGTCGATGTTCATCCGGATATGAAGATGAACGTTCAAGCTAAGAGCCATGTCGATGTTCCGGGCGATGCGTTCGAATGACGGCGAATCATCAACGTAGATGCGCCGCTTGTCGTGTTCGTGGGGTGGACCGTCGAGCGTGATCTGGAGACTCGAAATCTTATCCGGGCCTAGCATGTCTCGATAAGCGTGTAGTTCAGTGCCATTCGTGACCGCCGAAAAATTTGTCTGGCCGCGATCCAAAGCTTTTTTGAAAATATATTCGACGATAGAGCGATTTTTTTCCAATAGAGGTTCTCCTCCATAGAAACCAATATTGAGAAAAGGTTGGGAATCCTCCGGCAAATGATGATGAGCCTCCAGTTTTGGCATAGCGGCGAAGAGGCGATCGACGAGTTCCGGTTGCATAGTGGTTTCGAGCAAATGTTTGAAAGCCGGATCGGTGCGCATGTGATCCTGGTAACAATAGGGGCAGCGCAGATTGCAATCGTAGGAGGGCATAAATATGTAAGCAGGCATTTGACGGGTGGCGGCATCGTGAATCGTCTCTACGATCTTTTCGAAGAGGGCGGCTTCCTCCACAGCAGTTTTTTCGGTCAGATATCCCCGTCGCTTGAGGATCTGGATCGTTTCCGCCGAGGGTGAGGTCACATCCTGGTTGGTGGGCAAGCCTGCTTTCTGATCTCCAGCCGTATGGGTAGGAGAAAAGCGCGGTTCCAATGAATGGAGGTAGTTTGCCACACGACGAGAGACCCTGTCGTAGGCCCCCGTGTAACCGTGTACGAGAAGCACGTCCTCTGCGTTGTCGGGCAAATCTACGTAGATGACATAATCACTTGCACGAAGCATTTTCTTTACTCCTTGTATATTATCTTGGCTTATTCGATTATCTGGCGCCGCTGCTGATTTTCACGACTCGACGTTCGTAGCCAAGATCTGATTGTCCGATCACAAAAGCGAAGTGGCACCGGCTGGAACGAGGAGAGCGAGTTGTAGCACGGTATTTCAAAATTGATTCTGGTTCCATTAAAGCAGAATTTTGTCCAATGCGCAACGGCGTACACGACAGTTTTTATCCTGTCGTGTACGCCAGTATTTACCTGTCGTGTGCGCCAGTTTTTATCCTGTCGTGTACGCCAGTATTCACCTGTCGATTACGACAGGTAAACTGGGCGCATTTTCAGGCTGAGGGTAACTGCTCGAGGTCTTGGAATCGTTGAATCACCTAATGTCCAGCCGCTTGGCGCCAAACGAGCACTGTGCTTGGTGCAGGCAATTGGTTCCCGGCGAAAGATGGCATTGACATAGTCATCCAAATCGTGAGCGGAGTGAGCGGAGCTCCCACGTCCTGCAGCTCGCGCAACACATGCAAGCAGGCGACCTGGAAGCGTTCTTCACGGCGCAGAGCAGTGTATTGACCAGCCACGGGCGGATTGACACGGTGCTAAGCGAGCCCCCTCCAACCGAAGTGGAGGAGCCCTTCGTGCCCCCGCCGGAACTCCTCGCCGAAATTGAGGATAAGATGCTGCGCCAGTGGATCAACGAGTCAATCCCGGCCCTGGGTGGACAGACGCCCCGGGAGGCGGTCAAGGTCCTGGAACTGATCGAGTACTCGGTGCAAACGCAAAAGAGAAGGCCCAAGAGGCCGGGGATATTCGCTCCAGATCACCGCAAGGTCAAGAAGATGCTGGGCGAGATGCTCGAGGGGGAAGATGACGGGCCGGACCAACTGGCCTTCGGTGAGTCAGTGGACACAGTCAAGGTCAATCTGCTGGCGCACCTGTGGAGAAGTGGGCCAACGTCATCCTGGAGGAGACGCGCGCCGAGAGCGCCGATGATCTGGTGGGCAAGCGGGCAATCACTGAGATGGAGCCTACACGTCATAAAAACGCCAAAGCTGCCAAAGAGTTCTTCGAAAAGCTGTTAGGGCCTAAGCAACTACAAAATTAACATCGCGTCGCCGAAGCTGTAGAACCGGTACCGCTCGCGAATCGCCTCGGCGTAGGCCCGGTCCATCAACTCCTTGTCCATGAAGGCCGCTACCAACATCAGGAGGGTCGAGCGGGGCAGGTGAAAATTCGTGATCAATACATCCACCACGCGGTAATCGTAACCCGGATAAATGAAGAGATCAGTCGGCCCGTCAAAAGCGGCGACCGTCTGCAGTGGGCAAGTACTCTCACACACCTGATCTCGGACAGCCGCCTGGGCCCCTGCTTGCTGGGCCCCTGCTTGCTGGGCCCCTGTCTCCAACACGCGCACGCTCGTCGTGCCCACGGCGACGACCCGGCGTCCTGCAAGCCGCGTCTGGTTCACCTGGCGGGCCACGTCAGGCGTCAGCGAGCCGTACTCGGTGTGGATCTGGTGATCCTCGATCTCCTCCTCGTCGACCGGGCGGAACGTGTCCAGCCCGATGTGGAGCGTCACGAAGGCAGATCGCACGCCCATCTTCCGCAACCGGAGCAGTAGATCGGGCGTGAAATGCAGGCCCGCCGTCGGGGCCGCCGCCGACCCGGGCTTACGGGCGTAGACGGTCTGGTACCGGTCGGGGTCGCCCAAGGGCTCGTAGATGTAAGGCGGCAGGGGCGTGACACCTACCCGCTCGGCTAACGCCAACGCCGGGCGGTCGAAGGTCAGAACGCGCATCCCCCGCTCCCCGGCCTCGATCACCGCCGCCTTCGCCCCGGTCTCCTCGCCCGCCGGGCCATCCAGCAACGCCAGGCGCATCCCGGGGCGGACCCGCTTGCCTCGCACGAGCGTCTCCCAGGCACACTGCCCCCGCTGTCGCAACAACAGGATCTCCACCTGACCGCCGGTGGGTTTACGCGCGAAGAGCCGGGCGGGAATCACCCGGCTCTCGTTATAGACCAGCAGATCGTCGGGCCGCAGGAACGCTGGCAGATCATAGAAGTGCCGGTGGAGAATCTCACTGGTCTGTCGATTGACCACCATCAGCCGGGACGCGCTTCTCGGCTCGACCGGCGTCTGGGCGATCAGTTCCGGCGGCAGTTCGTAGTCAAATTCAGCCGTCCTCACACCACTACTCGCTATCCCCCTCGATGTCCTCCCAGGCGCCTTCCACGACGTCTTCTTCCACTCTGTTTAGCACCCGGGTCGCGTAATCGGTCTTGCGAGGTTCATCGTTTTCGTCGTTCAACTTTCGCGTCGCGTAGACATTTACGCTATCTGCCGGTGCGGCGAAATCCTCCTCCGCCCCGCCCGGCTCTGCGGCTGTTCCAGCGACCGATAGGGCCTGCCAAATTGCGACAATCAGGGAAGTCAACGCGATCACGTCGAAGAGACTGCAACAACACCCCAGAGTAGCGTTGATATACTGGGAGTCAACGTCCATTCCCAACACCCAGGCGAGCGCCTGGATCAACGGCACGCGGCCAAACTGCGCCAGGCGAATCAGGAATCCCAGCCCGAAGCCCACCAGGGCCAGGATGGTCGGTGTGCTTCTCCGTCGTAACAACAGAATGATCGTTGCTACAATGCCGACCAGGTACACGAGCAGCACTGGTAAGACCGGCAACACACTCCAAATCCACGGTTGTTGTGATGACATACGGCAACCTCCTGTAAGCATATTATCTGTAACCGTCTAACGAAGCTGCGCTTCGAAACAACGCTGAATGACTTTGAGTAACAAGAAGCAACAAGAATTAGGACACATGTCAACACAGACTCACACTTGCAGCTTGATCTGTGTGCCGGAGAATGGGGGTGTTGGGGTGTGTGGCGGTCGCTTCGCGACCGCCACACACCCCAACACCCCCACCCATCCGCTGCAAACGGGCAGCAGGCTGAGTAGTTACGTCCAAATAAGATTTGTCAGCAATCAGGTAAAAAAAGAACACCGATCAACAGGATTTACGGATTGGGTAGCAAGCAAACGCGGCAATCCACCATGGCAGTTCTGCCACGATCACCTGTTCCAGCCTATCTGCCTCCCGTGTCGTCATCGCTCCACCCCCTTGTACGACTCGAGCACACCCGCTTGCCGCTCCCCTGCGACGTCTCATCTTCTGTGTAGGAGATGGCCCACTGTTCAGCACAGATTTACTACCCGACATTCGTGGCCAAGAGCACGATTTTCCATCACGAATCACACGAATGGTCGAATTTCACGGATGTTTCTTCACAATTCGAGCCAAAATTCGTGTCATTTGTCCATTCGTGTCATTCGTGATCCTGAGATGTCGAGTAATGAAGCACAGACAACATCGCCTGTTGAGAAATTGTAGCATAATATGGCGGATAGGCAAGAAATAGGGGGGCGAGCCATTGCCATTTACATTTAATCATGTTATCATAGCGGCATGCGCAACCGAATACATACTCTCAATCCCATCATCCTTTCCCTGATACTGTTGGCAGGCTGCGCGTCGGCATCCTCCCCAGAGGCGACGTTCACCGCCCAGCCAGCGCCCACCGGCACGCCCTTTCCATCGCCGACGCCGATTCCCACGCCGACGCCGACCGCGACCCCCATCCCGCCGGTAGAGATCGACTTGCGCTGGCCCGAGCAGGTTTCCGCCCTGGAACCAGCCCGCATCGAGGCGGCGCTCATCCCGCCGCCCGGCGTCGTCCTGACGGCAACCGTGCGCGCCACCGTGTCGGATCCATTGGGCGCGCGCTGGTGGCGGGGCGACCTGATTCACCAGGGGGATCACGTCTACACTTCCGGGGAGATCTTACGCTTTCCGCTCGACCCACCGGAGGGGAACTGGTTGCTCTTCGTCCACGCCCAGACCAACCTGGACACCGTGGGGCAGCAGCATGTCGCCTTTCGACCGGCGTCCATTCCGTTCCGCGACCTATTTGACGTCCTGCCGCCGGGCGCGAGCCTGCGCGTTCCCGAGGCCTTCGTGGAGA
>DSAR01000084.1 GCA_011046405.1 Chloroflexota bacterium
ATCTCATCGGTTAGGCCCTAACCTGGCAGAGCCATAACCAAAAAGAGACATCAACAGCACATCTTTGCTCGCTGTGTAAGAATCTCATCGGTTAGGCCCTAACCTGGCAGAGCCATAACCAAAAAGAGACATCAACAGCACATCTTTGCTCGCTGTGTAAGAATCTCATCGGTTAGGCCCTAACCCTGGCAGAGTCGGAGCTAAAAGGGACTCTGATAGCAACTGAATCCTATCTGTTCGACTCTATCAGATGCAGCAAGGGACCGCTCAGGTTTGACTACAAAGGCCTCACGTGGACAGCCTGTAGCCCTTTGGGTCCCTGCTCGACAGAGAACTCAACGCGCTGGTTCTCTCTCAAGGAACGGAATCCCTCCCCCTCGATGGACGAGTGATGGACGAATACGTCGTCCCCGTCCTCAGGGGAAATGAAACCATATCCCTTGGCATCGCTGAACCATTTGACGGTTCCGGTTTGTTTTTCAGTCATTTGTTACTCCTTAAAAGTTTTGAATTTGGTGAAGCAGTAGGGCGGAACAAAAAAAAAAAGACGGCCCAGTTTCCGCAAGCCCGGGCAGTCTTCTGTAGCGCAGCCAAAACCTACTTCATCCTAACCTGGCAGAGCCAGAGCCAAAAAGGAGCCATTGATCACCAAATTCTTGCCTGCTGTACAAGGATCCTCTTGGCGGCCCTAACGTAAGGCGCATTCTATCACGTTTTGCTGAATAGTCAAATGATGAAAATGTCAAACGGAGATGATTTGAAACTCTCGAGGGAAGAACGTGCGATGTTGCATGGCGACATGGGCCCTGGCGTGCGCAAGGGAATGGAAATTGTCGTCGCCCTGGGGCGGATTTACGGCGCCCGGCGGCTGGCACCGGTGCGTTCGGTGCAAGTCGCCGGGGTCAGTTACCGCAATCTGGGGGAGGCTGGATTGGCCTTTCTCTCCGAATGGGCCGATCAAGGCGCTCGCGTCCGCGTCCCCACGACCCTCAACCCAGCCGGTATGGATTTGCAGGCCTGGCGAGCACTCGGCTTTTCAGAGACCTTCGCCCGGCGTCAACGGGCCGTAATCGAGGCCTTCGAGCGACTGGGCGCGCGAACGACCTGTACGTGTACCCCCTATCTCATTGGCCACGTCCCGGGCGTGGGCGAACACGTGGCGTGGGCCGAATCGTCGGCGGTGAGTTACGTCAACTCGGTGCTGGGCGCGCGCACGAACAGGGAGGGCGGGCCGAGCGCGTTGGCCGCTGCCATCACCGGCCGGACGGCGGCCTACGGGCTGCACCTGGACGAAAACCGTATCGCAACACTCCGCGTCGACGTGCGCTGCCCGGTCCACGCTCTGTCCGATTTTGGCGCGTTGGGATACCTGGTGGGAAAAGCGGCCCAGAATCGCGTTCCGTACTTCGTGGGCCTGGACGCGCCGGACGATTCGTGGATCACAGCGCTAAAGGCCCTGGGAGCGGCCATGGCGGCCAGCGGGGCTGTGGCGCTCTACCACGTGGCTGGGATCACGCCAGAGGCCCGCAGCACCGACGTCCTGGTCCCCGAACACGAAACCCTGGTCGTGGACGATCTCCAGCCAGCCTACGTCGCCCTCAACGCCGCCTCTGTTTCTAAACACCAACGGGCCATCGATCTGGTCTGGTTCGGGTGTCCCCACGCCAGCCTGGCGGAGATAGCCGGCGTCGTGCGGCGGCTCGATGGACGGCGCGTCAAATCTGCCCTGTGGATCACGGCAGCGCGCGACGTGCGGGAGCAGGCCGAGGCTGAGGGATTACTGCAGGCCATCGAGGCCTGTGGCGGGCGCATCGTGGCCGACATGTGCGCCGTCGTCGCGCCTATGCAGGAGCTGGGGTTCCGCACCCTAGCGACCCCCTCGGCCAAGGGCGCGACCTATATTCCCTCCCACGCCGGCCTGCTCGTGCGCTACGGCACGGTCGAACAGTGTGTGGAGGCGGCGGTGACTGGTGTGTGGCCGTTGCGCTGATCGCGGATCGCGTATCGCGGATTGCTTATCGCAATTTGATCGCGTTGTCGTCGCCGTCGGCATCGTCGTCGTTGTCATCTTCGGCGCTTGTCACGGGAAGGCGCTCGCCTGTCTCGGCGATGTATAATCCTATCTCCCAATGATGTGGACCCAGCGGGGCGTCTGGCTGGACGTCGATCTCGTGGGTGTCGGCGACGATTTCTCCTGCTATCCACAGGCTGGTGGGATAGGTCCCGCCCACCGGCTGGCCGTCGTGCTGCCCGATCATCGCGCCATCTGGCCCCCGGAGGTGGACGAACACGGTGTAATTCTCGTCCATCTCGGTCAACGCCCGCCAGTAAAGGGTCAGTGCCAGCCGCTCGCCCGGCGTGGCCTCCTCGGACGAGAGATCGTATCCCAGCAATTGGACCCGGTCGCCCAGCGTCACCCAGGCGCCACTCGTCGACGTGAGTGGATAGGTCATAGGAGGTATATCGAAGGCGCGCTCCATTGCCTGGACGGTGACGCAAGCGATGTCCCACTTGATCGCACCCATCTGAAGCCTTAGCGTGTATTGGCCAGGCGGCGCGTCCCGGGGCAAACGGGGATTGTAACGATCAAAGACGATCTCGCCAGCGCGCCACGCCGACGTGGGATAGGTCCCGTGGACCGGCGCGCCCCGGTAGAGCGGGATGTCGCCCAAACTCAGCGCCACGTCCCGGTCGGAGGGCGCGTCCTCGGTCGCCTGCCAGAAGAGCGAGAGATAGAGTCGTTCGCCGGGACGCAGGCTGCCGCATGTAGCATCCATCGGCATGTTCAGCGTCGTCCCCAACAGCGTGAGTCCACCACTTCGGACGTCCAACCGCTCGCCAATGGGCAGGGCATCGACCGTTTCAGGAGGCGGCGGTTGAGCGGGGCGCTCCAGCCGCACGGGAAACGTCACGTAGGCCCCGGCATATCGACCCGCGTCGTCCAGCACCGGCAAGCGCGTGTCTCCGCTGGGAGCATAGAGACCGAAGCGCACGACGTAATCGCCGGGCGGCGCGCCGGCGGGTGTCGAGATTGTCAGTCGGTCGATCACCCGCTCACCCACCGTCCACTGCTCCGCCGGATAGTGGAAGGGTTGCGCCTCTCCCCACACGAAACCCCAGGGATCGACCAGGCGGGCCACCGGGCCGTAATCTCCCCTGTCGGGCCGCTTCAGCACCTCCCACCATGCAGCGATAGCGATCGTTTGCCCGCCCTGCGGTGTGTCTCTGACGTCGTAATCGTAGCCGATCACCTGGGCCGCGTGGGCCAGGTTCGCCGAGCGTGATTGGGTTGGCGCCAGGTCTATCCCCTGCTTTATGTGATACACCCAGAAAGCGGGTGTGCCATCCGGCCCGGGTGTGCCCTCGATCTGGCTCCCGGCTGGCAACAGTGTCTCGATCCAGTCTTTGCCCCCGCTGGCCGAGCGGGGAATCAGCGCCAATCCATCCCCGTCTGGCGGTATAACCAGCGTCTGCCCGCCCCGGAGCCAGCGAATCGCGCCGTAATCATCGGCCAAGAACGCCAGGGTCGGGTGGCGATAATGGATGCTGGCGACGTAAGGCGTCGCGCCTGCCAGATCTTGCCGGTTCAGGTAATCGGCCACGTCGCTCAGGTCGCCATCGCTCTCATAATACAGGGCGGCTGAGGGGGCCCAATCGTCGAAATAGTCCTGGGCGGTGGCGGAGAGGGAACATATCGGTAGCAGGCAGAGGATGCAGAGGATAACGATCCTGATCCAACGCTGGTGCCGGGAGAAGCACCCGGAGATCCACTTCCCCAGTTCAAAGAGTGCCAGGGCCGGGAAGACGTACACAAAGGGGAGCAGACCGACCGCGCGCAGGTTACTGGGCGTGACCTCGCCGGTCGCCAGTGCGCTGGGGAGCAGCATCGTGGGCAAGGTGACCAGGAGAAAGGTGCGAGAGGCCAACGGAAGCCGGCGGGCGATCGGCGAATGCCCGACGAGCACGGCAAGAACCCCCAGGGCGAACAAAATAGCCGGGAGCGGGACGCCGCCCACTGACGCGAAGATCGGCCGTCCCGGTAGGTTGAAGCGTACGTACGGATCCCCCGCGACGAAGAACATCTTCAGGCAGGCCCAGATGCCCGCCCATGCCGATTCCCAGCTGCCGGCGGCCACCTGATTCATCCGGTTGAGGAAAGTGCCCGGATGGGTCAGCCAGTAATGGGCCAACGGCGCCAGCGCCAGGGCCGCCACGCCGCCGAACAGCGCCATCTGCGCCCAGACGTTGCTGGTCCAACCGACCTGCCCTGCCCGTTGGCGTTCCTGCTCCCGGCCGGCGATCACCAAAAACGCCGCTGCCAGGGGAACGGGGAACGCGCGGGCCGCCAGATAGGTGTGAGCGGTCAACCCACAGCCCAATCCCGCCAGGGCGATCCAGGCCCAACTCGTCTTGCGGCGCGCCGTATTCGCCTCCGTCTGGCCCGCGAGTCGCCAGCCGCGCCAGAGGGCGCCGACGGTTAGCGCCTGCAGGAGTGGCTGGGTCACGGCCCGGAACCCGTAGCGGCTCAGAAGCACGTGCCAGAAGGAGGTCGCCAAAAATGCGCCGGTCAAGAGCGCCACCCACCGTGCATGCTGGTCGCCGTAGAACAACTCCCGGACCATCCAGATGGTCACGGCGATCGTGATCAGCCCCACCGCCGCCGCGCTCAAGCGCAGCGCCAGCGTCGACCCGCCGATCAAGCGCATCCACAGCGCGGTCCAGTAGAAGAACAACACCTCTTTGCCAGTGTAGGAGGGGATGAAGACAGGCCGGTAACCCTGCCAGGCGATCTCGCGAGCCAGGATCCCGTTGGCGGCTTCGTCGTAATGCAACCCCAACGGCAGCGCCGGCAAACGATACAGCCGCAACACCGCTGCCACGAGCAAGACGAACAAACATCCCAAACTGAAACCTTTAACCTTCAACCTCAAACGCCTACCCCCGAAGCAACAACACCACTGCCGCCGCCGTCGTCGTCATCAAGGCCGCTGGCGCCAACAGGCGATAGATCGGCCCCCACTCCGTCTTGAAATAGACCCGCGTCAACGCCAGGCACAGGTGAACCGGCGAGAGCATCGTGCCCACGAAACCGCCTGCGAACAGCCAGATGGTCCAGCCCGGTGTGAGACCGCCGTTGCTTATCACCAGCGGTATCACGACCGGAAAGCCGATGCTGAACGCCGCCGCCATCAGGCCGGTCAGCAGGCCAGCGATGAAGGGCACGCCAAAGGTCACCGCTATCACGGGGACGTGGAGATAGGTCAGCGCGTCCGATACGGCGACCACCGCTCCGCTGCTCTCCAGGACGCGGCGGAAGATCAACGCGCCGAAGATGACGGCAACCGTCTGCCAGGGAATACGCTCGCGCCAGATGGTCCATATCTCTCCCGGCTTGATGCGCTTGACCTTCATCATCAAGCCAATAGTCACGAGCAGGCTGGCGACCAACGTCAACTCCTCTGGAATCGGGAGGGCCAGCGACAGCACGATCACCAACACAATCGGCCATGTGCTGGCGGCCAACGTCCTGAGGCTGTGCGCGCGTGTGGTCGGCTCTGGGGGAGACACACCCTGTCGAGGCAAGCCCCACAATCCAAAGAACAATCCACCGAACACCGATGCGATGACCAGGGGCCACGACGCGCTAGCCAACTGGGTCGTTGTCAGGCCCAGCAGGGCTGCGCCCAACATCATTGAGGGATAGATGGGGAAAATAGGCTCCCAGATGTGGCGAAACCAATAGTTGACGAAGGTCTTGCGCGCGCCGTTCGCCTCCAGGCGGTCTCCCACCTCATCCACCATCGGGGCCGAGAACATCGCTCCGCCCACCATCGGCAAGAAGCCGATCAGCGCCGGCAGGGCTGCGATCACGATGCGTCCGTTGGCAATCAACGCCTCCAACGCCTCGACCATGCCCTTCATGCTGGCTGTCTGTCGCAGCATCTCTCCCAACGTCATAATCAGCACCACAACGAGCGCCAGCCGCAGCGTCAACCAATCTCCGGTCGTCCACAGCGCGTCCCGCGCCGCCAACCCGAGCGGATAGGAGAAGAGCAACGCCACAGCCAACGAGGCGAGCACCAACACCAATCCCAGATTCCACTTGCGGCTTAACAATAACACGATAGCGGCAAAGACCAACACCAATTTTAACAATGCGATCACGTTAAATCCCTCAAACCCCTTTCTAATGTCGACACAAATGGAGGGCTCCCCCAACCTAAACTGCGGCGAGCCCTCTCGATTGATCTATCTACTCTAAAGCAAGCACTCCACGGCTTCTCGTGGGTATTACACGCCGAAGTAAAGGGCCATCTCGTAAGGATGGGGGCGATTGCGCACCTGATAGTACTCCGCCTCCATCTTGAAATCAATCCAACGTTTGATCATGTCCTCGCTAAAGACGTCTCCAACCAGCAGAAAATCGATATCCGCTTCCAGGGCGTCCAGCGCCTCTTTGAGCGAGGAGGGCAACGGCTTGATCGCCGCCCGCTGCTCGTCCGTCCAGGAGAAGACGTCGGCGTCGATCGGCCCGAAACCGGCCTCGGTGGGATCGATTTGTCGTTGAATACCGTCCAACCCGGCCAGCAGTTGAGCCGCCAGCGCCAGGTAGACGTTGCAGGTCGCGTCGGGCGGCCGAAATTCGAAACGCACCTGGTCGGGCTGGGTGGCGTAACTGGGAATGCGCACGGCCGCGCTGCGGTTACCGACAGAGAAGAAAGCGTTGACCGGCGCCTCGTAACCGGGCACGAGCCGGCGGTAAGAGTTGGTGCTGGGATTGGTGAGGCCCAGCAGGGCCGGGCCGTGGAGCAGCAACCCGCCGATGTAGTGCAGGGCGACGTCGCTCAAAAGCCCGTATCCATCTGGATCGTAGAATACGTTTTCCTCGCCCTTGAAAAGATGCTGGTGAAAGTGCATCCCCGAACCGGCCTCGCCATACAATGGTTTGGGCATATAGGTGACCGTCTGTCCCCGCCGGTGCGCGACCATCTTGGAGACGTATTTGACGATCATCGTCATATCGCCAGCTTCCAAAAGCCCCAGCAAGGGCGTCTCGATCTCACATTGTCCGGGGCCGCCCACTTCGTGATGGTGATATTTGACTGACACCCCCATCTCGTGGAGGAGTAGGCACATCTCGGCCCGCAAATTATAAAGCGTGTCCTTGGGTGGGATCGCGTGATAACCCCCGTGTAGTGGAATGTAATGACCGTGCCCGCCGGCGCCACTGCGCCAATCGGCCTCGCCCGATTCGACGCTGTAGCCTGCATGATTCATCGCGTTCTCGTAGGACACCCTGTCGAACACGTAGAACTCGAATTCCGGCCCCCACAGGCTGCGATCCGCCACGCCGCTTTGGAGGAGGTATTCCTCGGCGCGGCGCGCAATGTTGCGTGGATCGTTAGGAAAAACCGCCTTCGTATCCGCCTCCAGGGTCGTGCAAATGAAGCTGAGCGTGGGCATATCCCAAAAGGGGTCGACGAAACCGGTGGAGAGATCTGGAACCAGCACCATATCTCCGGCCTTGACCGATTTCAGTCCCACCGAGGATCCATCGAATCCCACGCCATCCGCCATCAACGATGGGGTAAACTGATTGCGGGGGATCGTGAGATGGCGCCATCGTCCCCATAAGTCGGAAAACTTGAGGTCGATCATGTCTATTCCGCGTTCTTCCACGAATTGCCTTGCTTCCTCGAATGTAGCGAACATAACTGCTCCTTTCAAATGAATTGCGAAGGGTGACTGCCCCAGCCACACAGGGGGTAAAACAACTACAGCCCTCCCGGTTGATGAGATCAGCCGGGAGGGCTATATGAACTAGGTAGCGGGGCCAGGATTCGAACCTGGGACCTCCGGGTTATGAGCTCCAACCCTAGTACGTGTACTCCGGACTGTTGGGCCACCCATTTTAGGGTGACCTTACGCTCTTAGGTTTCTAAGAACCCAGCGTGCTACGATCCAGTGCTGAGATTATACAAAAGGGGGCTCCAGATGTCAAGCGCGGCGTGTGTCCCCCGTGTAGCACGGCTGCTGCAAAGCCCCTTTGTAAGCTTCATCTATGCTTCATCCCTTCCAGCGGCCCTCTGCTCCCGTGATGTCTGGGTCTGGCCGCGATACCCAACACCGAGAGCGCAATCCGCTGCGCGAACGCAGTCCGCTGCGTGTGGTGTACAAGTCCCGCGGTTCCGCGATCAGTAGAACATATAGTCCCAATTCTGCCCTGTGAGATCGTTCCAGGGGAAGTCTGGGTGGGCGATGTCGGCGCCAAACCGGGCCACCGGCTGCCCCATCGCTTTGAAAATCGCCCTATCCCCGTGCCGCGCGTTGAGCAAAAGCGCGCCCGCCAGTTTGCCCTCCACGACACGTATCTTGCGGTAGCCGCCGCCATTTTGCCACACATAACTTTCACCCGCGTCTCCGTGCGGCTCGCCGATGTAGGTATAATGCGCTTTGTAGATAACCGAGGCGTTGTAAAAGGGCTGTGCGGGCAGCGTGCAAGCATCCCCGGCCATATTGCGCCCGGCGACTGTGCCCTGCTTGGCGCAATCCAGCCAGATGCGCGTGGTTTGCCAACTGTCCGTGCCGGGAACTTGGGTCTCGGTGCAGTCGCCCGCCGCGTACACGTCGGGCAGGTTGGTGCGACAACTCACATCGATACGGATACCGCGCCCCGCGGTCAGCCCCGGCGTCTCCGGGAACACCGGCGTGATGCCCACCGCCTCGACGAGGATGTCGAAGTCCCACGTCCGCCCGCTCTTGAGGTGCGCCGTCTGCCCCTCCACGCGGGTC
>DSAR01000489.1 GCA_011046405.1 Chloroflexota bacterium
GACGGACGTAGTTCTTGCGCGGCTGCACCGTGCCCACGCTGAGGATATAAGGCCGTTCGTCGATCCCGTAACGGGCACGCAACCGATCCCGCTCCCCCGGCGCCGGTTCCGGGCAAAAACGGGCATCCACCCCGCAGTAGAGCACGTGTATTTTTTCCGGATCCACCCCCAGCAGCGAGACGACGTCGGCCCGCGTGCTGGCCGAATCGGCCAATACCACGTCCGCCCGCTCGACCGACCGCGGCGCCACCCGCATCAGGTAATCCCGCAGCGCCGGGACGAAGGCCTCCGGATAGTGAAAGAAGGATAGATCGTGCACCGTGAGCAGCGTCCGTGTATTCCGGCGCGTGGGTGGCAGCACGAAATCGGGAGAATAGAACACGTCCAGCGGGCCGGTGACCCACTCGACCGGCAGCGGCAAACGCAGACGCTGCCACAGCCGGGCCATCCAGTCGTCGCTCAAGGGCAGCGCGCGCACCTGCACTTGGGCCGCCACTTCCCGCCCCAGCCGCTCCAGTTCCCGCCGCCACCCCTGATCCGTCAGCCCCCCGGCGGCAGCGAAGAAGACGAAATCCGCTGACGCAACAGACGCACATTCACTGCCCACAATGTCCGCGGATGCCACCCCTTCCTCCCCCCCACTGCGCGGGGGCCCCCGCCGTGCGGGGGGGATAAGAGGGGGGGCCAAAGCCAACAACGCCCGCACCAATTCCCGCGTATACCGCCCGATCCCCGCCCGCTGCCGGGCCGCCGCCGTGTAATCAATCCCAATCCGCACCTTACGCCTCTGATCCCCCATTCGCTGACTCGCTGATTCGCTGATTCGCTGATTCGCTGATTCGCTCATTCGCTCACTCGCACCGTCGTCAGCGTCACCTGTCGGGCCTGCATCTCACCCCCCTCCGGCACCGTCGGCAGCGGCGCGATCTCACCATCCTCGTCGAAGGTGTACACCACGACCTGCACCCGGTAGACGCCGGGCGAGGCGTCGGGCGCGATCTTCAAGTGATACGGATCGACCAGTGTTTGGCCCGGTTCCCACGTACTCGTCGGCGCCTCGCCCCCCAGCGGAGGCCCGTCGTGCTGGGCCGCCTTGCGCTGGGCGTGGTCGATCAACTGCACCGAGACGGTGTAACTCGTCTCCATCGTCCGCAAACCCCGCCAGTAGAGCGTCAACGTCACCGTCTCGCCGGGCCGCGCCGCGCGTCGGTCCAGGTCGTATCCCACCAGCGCCATCCGGTCCCCCAGGTTGACGAACGTCGGGTTTGGATATTCCCCCGGTCGGGGCTTAATCGCTATCCGCCCAAACGCCACGTGATCGCCCAGGATGTTCTCGTCCACTCCAGTTTCCAAAGCTGGCGCCGTCCCTGTCTCCAGGCGCATCCCCGTCACCCGGTCGTACAACCCCACCTCGATCCGGGCCTCGGTGCGGGCCGCGTTGGGAGCGTACGCGGTCTCCGGCACGCGGAGCACGTACCGGTCCCGCCAGCGGAAGCCCGGCGTCAGCCACTGGGTCGAGAGCGTCCCCAGCCCCGGGTAAGTATCCCGCTGGGCCACTACCATATTCAGATCATCCACCAGGTGCACGAAAACGGTGTAATCCTTGTCGGCCGACGCCACCGTCTCCCAGTAGAGCGTCACCGCCGCCTCCCCCCCCGGCTGCACCACATCTTGTTCCAATCCATAGCCCAGCAGCCGCATCACGGGGATTTCCGCCCCTGGCAGGCCGAAATCGACCCTTAGTTGATGGGGAATGGCCTCGACCTGGGCCTCGGTCAAGGGCTCTGGCAGCGCGTAAGCCGGCCGGATCCACACCCAGGGCGCCGCCGCCGTCAGCGCCAACAGGAACGCCGCCAGCCCTCCCAACGCCCACTTCTGCCAACGGCGCGGCCACCAGCTCGCCACCCCCCAGGCCAGCAGCAGCGACCAGGTCGAGATCGCCGAAAAGATCAGCCGCCCCTGCGAGGACCACGTGTCCCGGGCCCACGAGAGCGCCCAGGGGAGGACAACGCCGGCGCCCCAGAGGATGCAGAGGAGTGCTGGTAGATTGGTGGACCGGTATACTGGTATACTGGTATACCGGTATACTGGTGGACCGGTATACTGGTTTGCCGGTGTGCCGGGGTGGCGGTGACGGATCAGGGCGATGAAGCGGACGACGGCCGTGCGGACGAGGCCGAAAGCTGCGAGGAGGGTCACGAGGTTGAGGATGGTGTAGATCCATGCCGGCATGGGCACGTTGAGGCCACCGAAGTTGCCCCAGTAGCCGGCCACGAAGCTATGCCGCTCGCGCCACAGTTGGGCCAGGTCGGCCGGCACCGCCCGCGTCCCCAGGATCAGCTTGAACACGTTCAGCCCCAGCGGGTCGCCGTAGAGCGTCCAGTTCCGCAGGTACCACCACCCCGCGATCAGCATCAACGGCAGCAGCGTCGCCACGCCCCCCATGACGAAGTGACGCCACGAGCGCCGGCGCGCCGCCCGTATCGCCACCACCAGGGCGGTCAACAGCGCCAGCGCTGGCCATCCCAGCTTGGTGAGCGCCGTCAGGCCCAAGACGATCCCCAGGGCCACATAATCGAGTGCTCTTGCTCCACGTCTCGCTACCCGGGTTAAGCGGCCCGCGATCCACGCCAAACGACGCATAACCTGCAATAAGCAACCTATGCGCCAATGATCGGCATTAGACGATCCCTGATAGAGGATAATCAACCAGCAGCGAACGATACTCGATAGACAATAAGCGATTCGCGATCCGCATAGGGCAACAGTTGCCTTTCCACACACGATGCGAATCAGCATCAACAACGTCAGGCTGCACAGTGTGACCGCCAAATTGTCGTTGTTGACCGATCCGGAGATGAAGGCGAACATCGGCGTGAAGGCGTGGATGGCCGCCGATCCCAGCGCCAGGACCGGTCGATCGGGGAAGACCTCCCTCCCGATCCGGTAGGTCAGGTAGACCGCCGCCATGCCCATCCCCACCGAGAGAAAGCGGATCAGGTGCACGGCCAATACCGTCCCCCGCCAGGGGAAGCGCTCCCGCGCCGGGCGGGGGACCACCAGGTTGACGTTGCCATCGGGCGTGACGACGCCGCCGTCGGCGTGGGGATTCACGTGGCGCACCGTCGCCATATTCGACGTGTCGATCCAGAAGGTCGCCGCCGCCCCCAGGGCGTAATACAGCGGCGGCTGGCTCCCCTCCTGCCGCCAGGCGGTCTCGACCCCCGGCTCCTGCACCGGCAGACGCCAGTGGTCGGCGATGTACTTCACCATCGGATAATGCCACAACTCGTCCGACGCCTCAAACGGCGGTACCACCACGCTGTAGATCCCGCTCAAGAGGCCGAACAACGCCACGATCAAAACCGCCCCAAACCGCACCTGCTTCTCCGTCAAAGGTCAAAGCCTCCTATCGCGTATCGCATATCGCGTATCGCATATCGCGCATCGTTTATCGCCGATTCGCTTTATCGCCGATTCGCTTTATCGCTGATTCGCTTTATCGCTGATTCGCTGATTCGCGTCGTCCGGGAGTTTTCTTTCCGCATCATTACAATCTCCCAAAGATGGCCGCTGTCTTGCGGGCGATGCGCTCCCAGGTAAAATCGGCGGCCACCGCCCGGGCCCCGACCTCCAATCGCGTCCGCAGCGCCGGATTTTCCACCAGACGCCGGACGCACGACGCCAACCCCGCCGGGTCGCCGGGTGGGGCCAGCAACATATTCTCTCCGTCCCGCACCTCTTCCAATGCTACCGCCGGACGTGTGGTCACGATGGCCCGCCCGTGGGCCAGGCAGGCGTGCAGCGTCCCCCGCCGGAAAGAGACCCCATCCCGGTAGGGCAACACACACACGTCAGTCGCCAGGAGCCCGGCCGAGACGTCTGCCGGCCTGGTGTACCCGGTCCAATGCACCCGATCCGCCAGGCCCAGCCGGTCGATCAGGGCCATCACCTGTTCCAAGTAGGCCCGGTTGCTCGGATCGGAGCTGCCCACCCGACCGCCGACCATCAACAATTGAGCGGGCACGCCCTGATCCACCAGCAGCCCCAACGATTGGATCAACACCTCCCCTCCTTTGCTGGCGTTGAGAAAACCGAAATAGCCCAGTAACACATCTTCCTCGCCCACGCCCCAGCGCGCCCGTTCCGCCTGGCGATCATAACCCGGCGGCGGCGACGGGGGGATGTTGCTGCCGATGGGGATCATGCTCAAGCGTTTGCGCGACATCTCGTCTTGCAGTCGAAGATAATCCTCGCGGTTGGTGACAATGACCCGCTCGGCCCGGCGGGCGCAACTGCGCACGACCCACCACCGCAGTGGCCCCGCCTTGGGAAAGAGGTAAGGAGAGCGCAGGTCGTGGAAGGTCACCGCCACCGGCCGTTCTCTTCGGCCGGGCACGAAATTGATCGCCGGGTGCATCCCATAGGCCGCCGCCTGGTATTGCACGTTCAACACGTCCAACCTGATCTCGCAGGCCAGTTCCATGATCTCGCCCCAACAGCCCCATCCCCATCCTGTTATCACGCGATGGACCATCACGCCGCTGGCGCCATCGGCTGACCCTGCGTCATCTGTTGATGGTGCGCCATCTGTTGATGGCGCAGGGTCGGGCAGATCTGTCGTCACCACGTGCACCTCGTGGTTTAGATCGGCCAGTGACCGGGCCAACTGGGCGCTGAAATCTCCCACACCGCCCTGCATCGGCGGGTATTCTCCGCTAATCAATCCAATGCGCATCGGTTACTCCTTGATGGGGCATCCTTAGCTTGCCTTGCAAAACAGGGCCGCCTCTGGCAAGCCTGGCCGAAAGTTGCGCCCTGTTCCAAACCAGGAGACAGCCCCATGTCGAAACAATTGAAACAAATTATACATTCGTTGATATTTTTTGTCACGTTGTACCTGTCTCAATACCCCTTATGCTCTACTTGTGGTAAAATAAGTCCCTAACCTGGCAGAAGCCGCTGCGCTTCCAAGCCAGAACCAAAAAAGGAGTCTTTGACCGCCAAATTCTTGCTCGCCGTGCAAGGATTCGATTGGTTAGGCCCTAACCTGGGCAGAGCCAAAAAGGGGCATCGACGGCAAATCGATTAGGCCCTAAAGGCAATACCCGTGAATGAAATTTCGGCACGGCCACGCGGCGCGTTGAAACGCTCCGCTGATACCGAACCCGGTTAAAAACCGGTTCAGGCCCGATCACCAGTGCATTTGTCGGATGCTGTGTATCCGCACGCACTTGAAGTATCAGGCGACGATTTCAATCGTTGCCGTGCCGCGAGCGAGTATATTTTGCCAATGAGCTGCCTCATTCACGGGTATTGGCCCTAAAGGATATCATTGGTTAGGCCTATGGTACGCTCACCTATCCGCAGCGTCAGACATCTTCAGCGTTATCGCGAAATAATCCACGTCTTTGTTCACCATGGCTTCGGTGAACTGGTGGACACGCTGGAGCTATTGCCGTATCTTTCGCTGCCCCGACGCATACTGCGCGGCGATAAACCCAAGCCCACGCCCCGGGGTGTGCCGCAGCGCTTGCGTATGGCCCTGGAAGACCTGGGGCCGACGTTCATCAAGCTGGGGCAGGTACTCAGCACCCGCCCCGACATTCTCCCAATGGAATATATCCTTGAGCTTTCCAAGCTCCAGGACGCCGTGCCCCCGGTCGCCTGGTCGGCCATCAGAGAACGGATCGACACGGAACTGGGATGCCCCTTAGAGGAGGTTTTCACCGATTTCGAGCCTGCGCCCATCGCCGCGGCCTCTCTCTCCCAGGTACACGCGGCCACACTCCCCAACGGGGATTCCGTCGTCGTCAAGGTCCAACGCCCCAATATCCAAAACGTGATCGAGACGGATCTCGAGATTCTCTTCGACGTCGCCCGCCTCGCCCAAGAACGTACGCCCCTGGGAGAGATATACGACCTGCCCGGTATTGCCGAGGAATTCGCCACGACGTTAAGGGCCGAACTAAACTTCTATCGCGAGGGACGAAATGCCGATCGTTTTCGAGAGAACTTCGCCGAAGAGGAATACCTGCACATACCCCGCGTCTACTGGGACTACACGACTCGGCGACTGCTCATCCTGGAGCGGATACACGGTATCAAAATTGACGACGTCGAGACGCTTGATGCCACTGGCTACGACCGCCACCAGATTGCCTTGAATGCCGCCCGTATGATCGTCCAGGAAGTCCTACAAGATGGTTTCTTCCACGCTGATCCCCACCCGGGAAATTTCGTCGTCATGCCGGGGGAGGTCATTGGCGCGATGGATTTTGGTATGGTCGGTTACCTGAACCAGCAGCTCCGCACCGATTTGATGCGCCTCTACGTCGTCGCCATTCAATTGGACGAGGAGGGGATTGTCGATCAACTCATTCGCATCGGGTTCACCCGAGGGCGCGTGAACCGGGCAAAGCTCCAGCACGACGTCGGCCGGCTATTGCGCAAGTATCACGGCATGCCGCTGGGTACGATCCGCGCCAGGGAAGTCATCGAGGACGTCATGCCCCTGGCCTTCCGCTATAACCTGAAGTTGCCCGCAGACCTGTGGTTACTGGGTAAGACTTTGACCATGATGGAAGGCGTAGGACTGAAACTGGACCCTGATTTCGACATCTTCGCCGTCTCCCGGCCTTACGTCCGGCGTTTTGTGTGGCAATTGGCGCTTCCAGGCGTTTGGGGCCCGCCCCTTATCAAGGGTATCAACAATTGGACCGATTTGCTAGCGAACCTCCCCCGTGTTGGATCACAGGCATTAAGTCGTATTGAACGCGGGGAGATGGAAATCAAGATCCAGCACAAAGGATTGAGCAAAGCGTTGGACCGGCTAGATCAAACGGCCAACCGGCTCTCCCTCAGCATTCTCCTGGCTGCACTCATCGTTGGCCTGGCCCTCCTCATCCCCACCTTCAATCTGGCCGAACAGTGGGGCCTGGCCACGATAGTGGTCATCACCGGTTTCGCCGGCGTCAGCCTGCTGGGGTTATGGCTCGTTTTCTCAATATGGCGTTCGGGCAGGTAGACCCATCCCCAAGGTGGGCGTTGTCATTTTCCACTTCTATGCTATCATGCGCCCGTCAGATCACAATCAGGCTTTTGATCACGAATTGCACGAATGGACGCGAAAAACCCAAAGATTAGTGATAATTCGTGGCGAAAAATTGACCGCTTGCTAAGCCTTTATTGCCCGACATCTCTGGATCACGAATGTCACGAATAGACAAATAACACGAATGCAGAGCGGATCACAATCCGCACCGATGGCGCACGCCATCGGCGCGTGGGCCATTGGCAAGGTGATCAGAAGCCCATACACTGCCTGCCCGCGGCCGGATTGTGATCCGGCCGCGGGCACAAGGCGAGCAGTTACGAATTTTTTTTTGAGTAAAATGTTAAATTCTCTGTGCTCTCTGTGTCTCTGTGGTGAAATCTAGGCTTATTTCAGTGCAGCCATTCGTGAAATTCGACCATTCGTGTGATTCGTGATAGAAGAATTGTTTGACACAAACCAATGACTGAAGAAATAGAACGTCCAAGTACAAACGAAGAACCACGCCGCTGTCCCGCTTGTGGGACCCGGGTGGCGGCAATGGCGAAGACATGCCTGATGTGCGGCGTCTCGCTGGAACAAGCTGAAGAACTGGCCGAGGAACCGGAAGAGGAACAGGAAGAACAAACGCTCCCCATCTGGATCCGGGCCCTGATCGTGGTCGGGTTGGCGCTCGCTATTCTATCGGTGTTCAGTTTTGGCCTCTACTCCCTGATGACCGCGCAACCGGTCGAGAAAGAACCCCCCACGCCAAGTCCATCACCGACGCCCACCCGGACCCATACACCAACGCCTACGCCCACCCGGACTCCCACACCAACGCCAACAGTGACGCCCGTCCCACCGATCTCTCATCAGGTCCAAGAAGGAGAGACCCTGAGCGACATCGCTGTCGCTTATGGCGTGAGCACAGATATCCTCATCGCCTGGAACCCCAACATCAACCCGGATCTGCTCCAGGTGGGACAGGTGATCCTGATTCCCGTCGCGACACCCACTCCCGGGCCAACGAACACGCCGAATCCCAACGTCCCCACGCCGACGCCGCCAGAGCGCGTGGTGCACATCGTGTCGCAAGGCGAGACCCTGGGCGGCATAGCCCAGCAATACGGGGTTTCTATCGCCGGCATCCGGGAGGCCAACGATCTGCCGCCAGACGACGACACGATTCGCGTCAACCAATCGCTCATCATTCCGCTCGGCACCCCCATGCCCACCGTGACACCCACGGTCGACCCAAACGCCACACCGACCGCGCTCCCGCCTTATCCGGCACCGGCGCTCCTCAATCCGCCCGACAACGCCATTATCGTCGGGAACGAGACCCCCATACTCCTGCAGTGGACCGCCGTAGATATCCTACAAAACGACGAGTACTATGAGGTCAAACTCTCCCAACCATCCGGCGGACGCATTACCGCCACCCACTACCTCCGGTCCACCGCCTGGCGCGTCCCGGTCGGGATGATGCCGACGTTGGACGACAGGGTCAACCAGTTCCATTGGCAGGTCCGCGTCGTACAGGCGCAGGACAGGGGGGACGAGCAGCCGCCAATCTATCAACCGATCGGCGAACCCAGCCGGATTCGCCGTTTCACCTGGTTACGCGTCACACCGACCCCCTCGGCGACGCCCACCGCCACCGCCACCCCGACGATCACGCCCAGCCCCACCAGGAC
>DSAR01000083.1 GCA_011046405.1 Chloroflexota bacterium
AAAAAATTGTATCTTCTCAATAAGTTGGGGAGCTGTGGCCGGTCTCCCGACCGAGCCACAGCGGGCACGGTCAGGAGACCGGCCCGAGCCCCGGTTTATTGAGATGATACAAAAAATTCACTGTTTGGCACGATTTGCGTAAAAATTTTAATGCGTACCTCAATTTTTCTCCGTGTTCTCGGTGGCTCTGCGGTGAAATGATCTTTTTTCAGTAGAGTCACGAATAGCAAAGCAAAATTCGTGTCAATTCGTGGCCAATTCCGGTTGATGATGAGCCAACTGCGTAACGCTACCATTTTTCAATGGTCATAAGATCCAAGGCACTTCTAACATCCTTATTTTAGTCTTTTTGAGAGAATAATACAAATGCGCGGCAACGCGGCAGACCTCATGACGTTCATACGTAATTTGTATCTTCTCAAAAAGTCGGCGTGCATCAATTGTCGAGGTAAAAGTGCTTCACGATTCCTCGCACGGCTTGGCAGGGAACTCCGCCAGAGGGATCACGTCCCCCGGCAAACGCTCGCCCGCGTCGTCGTAGGCCGGGAGACGGTCCATCGTCGCCGGATCGTACATCCCCACCGCCAGCCGGACGACGCTATTGAGGCGATTGAGATCGAGGGGCTGGTCCGGCGAGAGGATGCGCCGGTCGAGCGTCAGGTCGCCGGGCAACCACCATCCGGTCGGGTACCTCCCGTCGCGAGGCGGTCCATCGTGTTGCGCCAGGAGCCGCCCCTGCTCATCCAGGAGGTGGACGAAGGCGGCGTAATCGACGTCCAGTATCTCTTCCGCTCGCCAATAAAGCGTCACAGCCCACCCATCGTCGACCAATTCCACGTGATACCCTGCCAGGCGAATGCCTGACCCCAGCCGGAAATCGACCTGGACGGCATCTTCCGGTATGCGACTGCGTCCACTTTGCATGCGCCATGGCCCCAACACCACCATGTCGCTGCTCCCATCCGCCAGATCGACCCGTGCCCCGGTCTCGTCCAGCAGCCCCACCCGCGCCCAATACAGGGCAGGCGCCGGCGCCCACTCCGGGATCGCCAGGCGAAACGTCTGCCGGACGGTGTCTCCCGCCGGCCACAGGTCGCTGGGGTAGCGGGCGCCGCCCAGCCAGAAATCATCCTGGGCCACCCGCTCGGTGGGATCGCGGGGCGCCAACTGGACCCACACGTGGTACTGCTGGGTTGGGCGGTCCTCGGCGCGCCAGTAGATGGTCATCTCGAAAGGCTTCCCCGGTGATGCTTCTTTCTCGATGTGGTACCCGAGCAGACGCACGCCTCCGGCGAACGCCAAGGGTTGCTCATCCGTCCCCACCGGTTGGACGTCCGCGCCCGCGAGCGCCGCCGCCGGGACGCGCGGGCTGGCGTAGGCGGGGCGCAGATACCACCAGGGGATGACGGTCGCGCAGAAGAGCGCCACACCCGCGAGCGCCGCCAATACCCAGCTTCCCCATCTGAACCTCCGCCCCCACCAGGGCTTCCACCAGGGCCCCCACCAGGCCAGGCCCCGCGCCGCCAGCACAGCCACGACCGGCAAGGTGGGGAACAACAGCCGCCCGGTGGGCGCGCCGGTCGATACCGCCCAATGGTAAAAGCTGATCACATTCAAGGCCAGGGCCGACGTCAGCAACGTGAGCGCTCTCCGCTCGCTCAGCGAAGCGGGCCATTTGCGTCCGATCAACATCCACCCCAGGCCTATCGCAGCCATCAGCGCCACACTGCCGGCGAAGGCGTACATCCACGGCGCGACCAGGATCGGCGCCCACCCGAAGGCGGCCCAATAGGCGCGCAACGTCATCCACACCGCCTGCATGCCAAAGCCGGATAGCGGCGTCTGGACCGCGAAGTGAGTCTCCAGCCCCAGCGGATCGCCGTACAGCGCCAGGCTGCGCACGTACCACCAGCCCCCGATCCCGAACGCCGCCGCCGAGAACGCCAGCCCGTTCACGAGCATCCGGCGCCATCTCGCGTGATGTGCTTCGCATTGCTGCCAGAGGATCGCCAGCCCGCCGACCGGCAGCAGCAACAGCGCGCTCTGTTTGGTCATCAAGCCCAGGCCGGCCAACCCGCCCAACGCCGCCCACCCGCGCCAGGTCGAGCCGGGCCGCATCGGCGATTGCTGCAGCCACAGCGCGCCCACCAGGAAAGCGGCGAAAATGGCGTTGATCAAGTTATCGTTGGTCACAGCCGCCGAGACGGAAAGAAACTTGGGGTTAAAGGCCACGAGCGCCGCTGCGCCTAAGCCTAAGCCTGGGGCGACAAATCGCCGCCCGGCGCACTCGGGCGACAGCAGCCAGGCCAGGACGTAGGTGCATGCCACCGTCACTGCCCCCAGCCCCAACGAGGCCAGGCGCAGCAAGACGGTCGCCCGGACCGTCTCGCTCTGGGCCCAGGTTTCCTCGGCCCGGTGGGCGAAAATCGTCTTGTTGCGGGGATCGCGGCCCGGTTCCGGCGTCCAGCCTCTCTCCCACACCGGACTGGGGATCATCATGTCCGGCAGATCGGCCATGTCGAATCCCCAAATCGAAAGAAAGGTCGCTGAAAGCGCATGGTAGAGCGGTGGTGTGTAGTAAAGAGGCGGGTCGTGATAGGAGAAGAACCAGGCCACACCTGTGCTGGACGTCGGCCGCTCGGGCAGCACCCGGGGGGGAATCGCACGATGATGGGCAAAATAGCGCACCACCGAGAGATGGGACCACTCGTCGGGATTTTCAAACAGCGGCGTCGCCAGCAGGTATGAGATGCCCAACGCCGCGTACACGATGAGCAACAACGGCAACAAAACACGCCCATCGACCAAACGGGGAACGACCTTTGACTGAGCGCTCCGCCTATCCATTGTCCGCCTCCGGGCGGCGACATCTCAGCCCAGAGGCGAGCACCTGCCGGTAGGCGTCGATCCGCTGTACGCGCAGCGGCCGCCTGTGTCCCACCAGCCACTTGGCGCTTTCCAGCCCCAACTGCCAGGCGTAACTAGCCAGGAGAAACAAACGCAGCGCTTCCGCTACAAAACGACCGTGATACTTACGGAAATAGCGTACCTTGCTGGTCTGGAAATGGATATGGCGCGCGGGTAACACCTGCTCGCTGCTCTTCCCTTCGTAGTGGACGATCTGGGCCGTGGGCAAGTAGAGCACCCGCCAGCCGTCGTCGCGGAACCGGCGGCACCAATCCAATTCTTCCGAGTACATGAAGAAGCCCTCGTCCATCACGCCCACCCGCTCGATCGCCGACCGGCGGGCCATCAGCGCCGCCCCCTTGACCCAATCGACGTCCTGGATGAGGTCGTCAGGCCGGTCGAGGACGTAATAGCGCGCCAGCACGCGACGCGGGGCGTGGGGCTGGAGCCAGGTCGATTCGAGGAAGGCGGTCGCCAGGGTGGGGAAGCGGCGGCGCGAGGATTGCACGCTCCCATCGGGATTCAGCAACTGCGGCCCCACGACGCCCACGTCGGGATGCGCGTCGGCGAAATCGAGCATCGTTGCCAAGGCGTCGCCCACGATCTCCGTGTCGGAGTTCAGCAGAAAGACGTAGCGCCCCTTGGCCACTTCGATCCCCTGGTTGTTGGCGGCCGGGAACCCGCGATTATCGGCATTGACGATCAGGTGTACCTGGGGGAATGTTTCTCGTACCATCGAGACGCTTTCGTCGGACGAGGCGTTGTCGACGACGATCACTTCGAGCGTGATGTCCGAAGGCACGCCGTTAAATATCGAGTGGAGGCACCGTCGCAGCAGATCGCACACGTTCCAACTGACGATGACGATGGACAGATCAATCATAATGGCCTCTCGTGATGGTCTCTGGCCTCAAAAGCGACGCCGCACGGTGAAATCGGCCAGATCCAACAGCGCCGTTCGGTAGGGCGCGCTGGAGCATTCAAGAGCGGGTAAATCGTCCAGGGCCTGCTTCGCCCACTGCACGTGTCGCCGGGCTATGCCGTTCGCCTGTTCGATAGCGGGCGAATTGGCGATCAGGCGTACGGCCTCCTGGATCGTCGCCTCGGAACGGTCGCCGCGCAACACCCGCCCCACCACCGGATCGTCGGGCCGATCCTCGAGAAAGAACAACACGGGCAGCGTGAGCAAGCCATGCCGCAGATCGCTCCCGACCGGCTTTCCCAGTGTCTCCTCGTCAGCCGTGAAATCCAACACGTCGTCCACGATCTGAAACGCGATGCCCAGTTCTCGCCCGTAGGCGTGGAACACAGCAGCGGAGGGGGAGTCGACGCAGTTGTCTGGCTGGGCCAGAACAGCGCCCGCCTCGGCCGACATGGCGATTAACGACGCGGTCTTGGCGTAAATGCGGCGCTCGTACTCGTCTCGAGCCTGCGCCAGAGCGCTCGTTGTCGGTTGTTGATCCTTGTCAAACATCTGGCGCATCTCGCCATCGCAGATGGTCATCAGGGCCTGGGAAAAGCGCTGCATCAACTGGACGTTGATGGCCTGGGAGGCCAGGTGGGCCGCGTAGGCGAAGAAGTAATCGCCGGTGAGCACTGTCGTAGCTGGCGACCACGGGTGCGGCCGGGCGTTCAGGGTCTCCACCCCGCGCCGCACCAGCGCGCCGTCGATCAGATCATCGTGGATCAAGGTCGCCGCGTGGAGCATCTCCACGGCCGCGGCCATAAAAACGGCCCGGTCGATGTCGGCCCCGCACAGGTGGGAGGAGAGCAGGACCAAGGCGGGACGCAATCGCTTGCCGCCGCTCCCCGCCATCAGTTCGACGGCCCAATGGATCGCCTCGTGTCGTCCATGTGGGTGTTCCAGGATGAGCGCCTCGACCCGCGCCAGATCGTCGTGAATGACGTTGAGAAATGACAATGCCGCCAACTCGATCACCGCCAGCCGAACAGGCGCCGGGCGTTCTGCGTCGTTGCCTCCGCCACCGCCTTGGGCGTCGTGTCCCGGGCGACGGCGATCTCTTCCACCACGTACTGCACGTAGGCCGGTTCGTTGCGCCGCCCGCGATACGGTTTTGGCGTCAGGTACGGGCAATCGGTCTCCACCAGCAACCGGTCCAGGGGAACTCGCGCTGCGACTATGCGCAGATCGTTAGCCTTGGGGAAGGTCACCGGCCCCGAGATGCCGACGAAAAAACCCAGATCCAACACGTCGTCCAACCCGCTGACGCCGGCTGAGTAGGAATGAATCACGCCAAGCCGCCCATCAGTCCTCCCCATTGGGAGAGAAGCTGTCCAATCGCGCAACGCTGCCAGCACGTCGTTGTGGGCACGGCGGTCCTGGTCGGTGCTGTCGCGGCTGTGGACGATCACCGGCAGGTTCAACTCCGCTGCCAGGCCCAACTGCTGGGCGAAGGCTCGCCGCTGCGTCGGGTGCGGCGAGTGATTGCGGTAATAATCCAGGCCGATCTCGCCGATGGCGACGACCTTGGGATGGCGGGCCAGCGACCGGATCTCATCCAGGATCGCCGGCGTGAGCGTCTTTGCGTCGTGGGGATGGACGCCGACGGCGGCGTAGACGAAATCGCGCCCCTCCGCCAGGCCCTCCGCCAGGCCCTCCGCCAGGGCCACCGCCGCCCGGCTCGAGGCCAGATTCGTGCCAACGTCCACGATGGCGGTCAGGCCGGCCTTCCGCGCCCGCTCAATCACCGCGTCGCGGTCTTTGTCGAAACGGGGAAAGTGGACGTGGGCGTGGGAATCAACTAAGTTCATCAATCTGTATCTTCAAACCTTCCACCACAGGTGGTTAGAAGCTCAATTAAGACGTCGCCCAGTCCTCAACTTCTAAACCAGTGATCTTTTCAAAATGCTTGCGGTTATGTGTCGCTAACCCCAGCCCATTGGCCACAGCAATCCCCGCAATGAGCAAATCAATGTCATCAACCGGTGTCCCAGCAGCGCGAGTGGTAGCATACATATCGGCAGAATACGCCACTGAACGCTCGGTCAGCGGAAGAAGCGTGTTCTGGGCAACGAACTCCAGGAACAAGCCCAATTGCCGATGGGCATCGCGGTGTTTTAAGCCACTGAGGATTTCATAGTAGGTGACAATACTCAAATTTATCTGCGGATATACGGCTGTATAAGCAGCAAAGCACGTCTCAACCTGAGGATGTCCACGAAAGAACAACGAAAGAATATCCGTGTCAATCAACACAGGTTTCATTGAAACGTCTCCCGGAGAAAGCTTCTCGACGCCTTGCCTCGATATCCTGCAAGAATTCTTCGTAGACCTCGTCAGACATATCTTGCCAACACCCCGCGTATTGCATCACACCACTTGTAGTACCACGGGCAGTCTCTAAACCCAATCTAAAGTAATGGATGAAGGCATAGACTTCCTGAAGCTTATCCCGGGGAATAAGATCAATTTCCTCAAATATCTTTTCCCGGTCTACGATTAAGCCCATCGTTCACCTCGAATCAACCGATATGCCAACCTAGCAATATACCGGCTTACAAACATCAGGCCAGTCCCGCCAATTCCAACCCCGCGTCCAGCAGCGGCTGGACCTTGCTTTCGTCCGTCGTCTCGCAGTAGACGCGGATGATCGGCTCGGTGCCGGAGAAGCGGACCAGCAGCCAACCGCCGTCCTCCAACACGTACTTGTAGCCATCGAGGGTGACGATGTCCTTCACGTTCAAGCCGGCCAGTTCGTCCGGGCGGGCGTCGTCCAGGCGGGCCTTGGCCTGCGGGCGCTTCTCGTCGGGGAAGCGCGTATCGACCCGGTCGTAGTAATAGGCAGCGCCCAGCTCATCATATAGGTGGGCGATCAACTGGGAGGGGCTTTTCCCGGTGCGCACCATCAAATCCAGGAAGTAGAGATTGCCCAGGATGCCGTCCCGTTCCGGCACGCTGCCCCGGAAGGCGTAACCGCCGCTCTCCTCGCCGCCGATCATCGCGTTGGTCTCCATCATCTTGGGACCGACGTATTTGAAACCGACGCCGGTATGATGGACAGGGACGTCATACATCTCGCCCAACTTGTCCAACATCGACGTCGTCGAGAGCGTCTTGACGATCGGGCCGCGCTCGCCCCGTACTTCCAGGAAATAGTAGGCCAGCAGTGCATAGACCTGCAACTGGTTGACGAACACGCCGTTCTCGTCGCCGATGCCCATCCGGTCGGCGTCGCCGTCCAGGATCAGGCACACGTCGGCCTCTATCTGGACCGTCTTTTCCAGCGCCACGTCGACGTTCGGTGGGATCGGTTCCGGGCGCGTCATCTCCGGGAACAGGGGATGACGGGAATTGTGAATTTCGCTGATCTGCGTCGTGCTCCCCTCGAAGATGCGGGGGAACCAGCCCATCCCATTGCCCCACATCGGCTCGACCAGCACGTTCAGGTCGGCCTCTCGGATGTAATCGATGTCGAGCAATCGGCCGATGTTCGCCAGGTAAGCGGGGGCCGGGTCCCAGATGGTGATCTGCTCTCGTTCGCGCGCTTCCTCCAGGGCCGCGCGCTTGACCTGCGCAATCGGCGGGATCGCCGCCTCGATCTGGCGCAGCCCTTCCGGCGCCACCGCCGCGCCGTGGGCGTCGCGCACCTTGAAACCGCAATCCCAGGGCGGGTTGTGGCTGGCGGTGATGTTGATGCCGCCGGCCGCTGCCCGCTCGACGATAGAATAGGAGATCACCGGCGTGGGGGTCGCAGTGTCGGTCAGCCATACGTGGAATCCATTGCCCGCCATCACCTCGGCGGCGGCTGCTGCGAAATGCTCGGCGGCGAAGCGCTTGTCGTAGCCCACCACGATTTTCTCACCCGCCTGCCCCTGTTCGATCAGATAGTTGGCGAATCCCTGCGCGCACCGGCGCACGTTGTCGAAGGTGTAATCCTCAGCGATGCGGGCTCGCCAACCGTCGGTGCCAAAATGTATGTCTGTCACGATATCTCTCCTCCCTACGCTAAACCGTGCTCTTCTTTCAACAGGGCCAGATCACTATCGACCATCATCCGTACCAGGCCGCGGAAATCGACCATCGGTTCCCAGTCCAACGCCCGACCGGCCTTGCTTGGATCGCCCACCAAGAGATCGACCTCGGCCGGGCGCATGAAGCGTGGATCCTGGCCTACGTATGTCTGCCAATCCAGATCGAGGTAGCCGAAGGCCTCCTCGCACAATTCGCGGATAGAATGGGTCTCGCCCGTAGCGATGACGTAATCGTCGGGCGCCGGCTGCTGGAGCATCATCCACATCGCTTGGACGTAATCGCCGGCGAAACCCCAATCGCGCCGTGATTCGAGGTTGCCCAACAGCAGTTCGTCGGCCAACCCCAGCTTGATCTTAGCCGCGCCGTAGGTGACCTTGCGGGTGACGAATTCCAGTCCACGGCGAGGCGACTCGTGATTAAACAGTATCCCCGACGTGGCGTGTAACCCGTAAGATTCCCGGTAGTTGACGGTGATCCAATGGCCGTAGACCTTGGCCACGCCGTAGGGACTGCGGGGATAGAACGGCGTATCCTCGCTCTGGGGCACCTCGCGCACCTTGCCGAACATCTCGCTGCTCGACGCCTGGTAAAAGCGAATGCTCTGATCGACCGTCCGGATCGCCTCCAGCATCCGCGTGACGCCCAACGCAGTCACATCACCCGTGAAGACCGGCTGCTGCCACGAGGTCGGCACGAAAGATTGGGCCGCCAGGTTGTACACCTCATCCGGTTCATGTTCTTGCAAGATAGAGATCAAGGAACCCTGGTCCAGCAGGTCGCCGGAGACCAGCGTGATCTCGTCCTGAATGTGCTGGATG
>DSAR01000501.1 GCA_011046405.1 Chloroflexota bacterium
CAATTGTAACTGCTCAGGCACAAGGTGCGACGCACTTGTTCACGCGATTTTGACGATTTATCCACCGCTGTTGTCCACTAGATCAATCGGATGGTGGGGCAAAAGTGCGTCGCACCTGAGTAGATACAGTCAATCATTGCAATCGACGATGGACAGGTAGGCAATCTGGTCGAATGATGGTATACTGTGTGTAGGCTCTCCTGATCGTCGATGCGTTGCGTGAGGAGAGCCGTCGAATTGTATGGATATTGGGGCCTAACCAATAGAACCCTTGTACAGCAAGCAAGAATTTGGCGGCCAATGGCTCCTTTTTGGTTCCGGCTCGTCTGGTCTAGAGGGACTTATGAGTAGAAAATGGAATGAGTATAACTTCGGGGCGTTGGAAAATTCCTCAACGTACGAGCCGACCCGTTGCGCCGAGTGTCATAGAGTCATCAGGCTGGGTTATGAAGGCCACACAATAAAGGACGGGGATTATTTCTGTATGGACTGCGCGGATTTTCCAGGGGCGTTGTTTGGTTGAAGCTAGACGAGCGAATGCCGTTTGCCGTCTCCTGGCCGCTTGCGCCCGCGCGGCGTGCGAGCCGCTTCACCACGAGCGGATCGGCCGGGCGGCGGAGCGATTGCTTGGCTTGGAGACGGCCTGGGAGGCGGCCTGGGAGGCGGTGCCGGATTTAGCCGCCGCACACGGGATGGGGCCGTTGCTCTACACCCATTTGAGGGCGGCCCGGGTCCCGGTTCCGAGATCGACCCTGCGAACGCTGCGGGGATTGTACGCCCGCCACCGGGTGGCGAATCGCATTCGACTGCGAGTGTTGGGCGATGTCCTGGCCGCCTTCGAGGCGGCCGGCATTCGCGTGTTGGTGCTCAAGGGGGCGGCGCTGGTCCATCTGGTCTACCCGGAGCCGGCCCTGCGCCCGATGAGCGACCTGGATCTGCTGGTCGCCCGGGCCGACTTGGCGCGAGCCCAGAAGACGTTGGCCCAACTGGGGTTCCGGGTCGGGCCGGATGATGACCGTCAGGATGGCTCGATACAGCCCCGACACCGGCACCTGGTCCCGGCCACGCGCCGGGTCGATGGGCTGGCGGTGCCGGTGGAGATCCATCACCGGCTGTTCAGCGATTATTTCGACGCCGTGCGGGCCTGGGTAGGTTGCTCGGGCGCTCGTGGCCCGGCGTACAATGACCTCTTCAACGACCTGTACGCTGGACGCCGGGCGATTGAGCCCTGGCCTTTCGAGGGGGCGGCCTACACGTTGGGGCACGAGGCGATGGTGGATCACCTGTGCCGGCATCTGCGTTCCCACGTCAACGTCTGGGACGACGCTCGTTTCATCTGGATCGCCGACGTCGTGAGTTACGTCGAGTGCTTCTGTGCAGAGATCGACTGGGAGCGAGTCCGGCAGCAGTATCCGCAGGTGCTCGGTATGCTTTCAGCGTTGCACGCGATGGCGCCGCTCTCGGACGAGCCGTTACGGTGCGCATCTATCGCGGTCGGTCCGGCCTGGGGCGACGCCGACGTCGCCTATCGCGGCTGGCCCCGGGTGCGGGTGGGCGAGGGGCGCGAGTGGGGATACCGCCGGATCTTGCGGGAGACGTTTGCCCCCGCCGAGGGGTGGCTGCGATTGCGCTACGGGTTGGGCGCGGGGCGCTCCCTCACGTGGTACCGGTGGGTGCGCCATCCCCTTCACCTGCTGGGCCAGGTGGGGCGGGTCGTGTTGGAGCGGGCCGGTTGGCCGACGGCGTTGGCCTTGGCCGGTATGAGCGATGATGAGTTGTAGAGGTGTTCGAGGATGACGTTTGAATCGAGGCGTCCGTGTCGCAAGTCGGGTTATCAATTGGAATCCATCGACGGCGAGTTGCTGTTATTTCATCCGGCCCAGGCCCGGATGATGTACTGTAACGAGACCGCGTCGTTGATCTGGCAGCTCTGTGACGGGACGCGCACAGTGGATGAGATCGTCACGCTTCTCTCCGAGGCCTTCCCCGAGGCCGAGACACAGATCGCCGAAGACGTACGGGCGACGCTTGAGCAGTTCGTGGCCCACGGCGCCATTGGGTTTGGATGAGGGTAATGCGCCGCAAGCTGGTCAGCTTTGCCGGTAGCAAATTATCCATCGAGTACAGCGGGCCGAGGGCGGCTGCGCTCGTCGATTATCTCTATGGGCGTGTTCCGCCGGGGCCTGGAGATGGCGTGGTCGACAAGGGCGCATCCCCGCTCGTCTATCGTCTCGCCGACGACGGGCGGCGGTTGACGCTCTGCCGCGGGGAGACGCTCCTGTTCGACGGTCTCCTCGCGACTCAGTCGGAGGCGAACCTGGCCGACGCGTTGCTGGGCGATTCCTGCCATCACCTGGCGAAGGAGAGCCGGGGCGGGCTCCTGTTCCACGCCGCCGCGCTGGTGGATCGTGCTCGCGGGCGGGGGCTGTTGTTTCCCGGCGCTATCGGGGCGGGCAAGACGACGCTCGCCGCGTGGCTGGCGCTCCAGGGGTTGACCTATCTCACCGACGAGTTGGTATTCGTCCCCGAGGGTGCCGACGAGATGCACGCTTTCCCCCGTCCCCTCAATTTGAAATCGTCAGCCGAGCCGGCGTTGAGCCCTTACTTCGATTTTGAGGCCCACGAGGCGGCTATTTTACGCGGGCCGGGCGCCAGCCTGATACCGCCAGCCTCGCTGGGATCGCACGACGTGGTGTCCCGCTCTGGCGTGGGCCTGCTCATCTTTCCCCGGTACGTGCCCAATAGTGACCTGGTGTGGCAAGCGCTCTCGAAGGCCCAGGCCGGTCTGGCGTTGATGGAATGTCTGGTCAACGCCCGGAATCTGCCCGGTCACGGTTTCGCCGAGATCGCCCGGTTGGCCCGAGCGACGCCGGCTTATCGTTTGTGCTACGGTGGGTTCGATCAGCTGGAAGATCGGCTGGAGATGTTGTTGGATGGGCTGTGACCGGAGGTTTGTCACCGGAGAGTGCTTGTGTTATACTATCGCTGTTTGGATCAGCGTCCTGTCGTCTTGAAATCAATACGGTTTGGTAACTGCTCAGCCTACGTGTGCAGTGCGGATCACAATCCGCGTCGATGGTGCAAGGGCCATCATGGTGGTGACGGAAGCCAACACGTCGCCTGTAAACTGCCGGATTGTGATCCGGCGGGCACACGGTGAGCAGTCACGCGGTTTGAATAACGGGGAGAGGGTTTGACACCTTTAACTAAACCGTATTGGGCTTGAAATCATCTTGAAGAACCAATATAATTTAGGGGGGGAAATGTCATCAGGAGAAAACTTGGATAAGAGAATAAGTCGTCGTCGTTTGTTGAAGATCATCGCTGTCGCTGGCGGCGCGACCGCGGCTTCGACTATGTTGCCCAACAAGTGGGCCAAGCCGGTCGTCGAGGTGGGGGTGTTGCCGGCCCACGCGCAGGTTTCGCCAACGGTGGAGGTCACAGCGACGGCGACGTTAGAGCCTGTCATCATCGTGACCTGTCACCTGGCCAACGCCGACCAACAGCAGACCCTGATCCGCCCGACCGATACCGTCGAGACCTACGCCATCATCCGCACGACTCGTCCCAATATCGAGAGTATCGAATTGCAGATGGCGCTTTCGGTGGATGGGCTGGTACTCGAAACGGACCGGGGCGTCGCCGTGATTGGGCCAGACAACGATCCCAACGAGGCCACGTACCGGCCGTCCGACATCGATCTGACACCGTTCAACCTCAATCCGGGCGATCGTCTGACCGCGACTTTCAGTTTTGTCGATCCCGGCGATGGAGCCGACGTCTGCTCGAGAGCCAGCACGATTGCGTCGCCGTAGTAACGGGTTGATGGGGTAAATGAGCGAGAGGCCGGGACGGGCGTATTCGTCCCGGCCTCTCGCTTTTCGAGTGTGGCGGTGTCTGTTACGTCCCCTTATTCTTCCAGGCTTGGACCAATTTCCTATTGAAGGTCACATTTTCCAGGAAAGAGCGGCGTAGTGCGTCATCGTCGATTTTTGCCGCCCGCTCTTGCAACGTGTGGTAGGCCTCGTCCAGGATTGGCTGAGCGCGGGGATCCTGGTTGGCCTGGAGTGCCTGGTAGCAAGTCAGGTAGATGCGGAACGGTTCGTCGGCGCCGTCCAGGGTGTCAGTTTCCAGGTGCTCTAAAATCTCCTCGACGTAGGTCAAGGCTCGGGTCGGGTCGTCTTGGGCCAGGAGTGTTCGCGCGATACCGGCTGTTGATTCCAGCGCTGTCTTCTTCTCGCCTGACTCGTTTCGCATATCCCGCGCTTCCCGGTAAGCGTTGGCTGCCTCCGCTATACGTCCCAGCCCCTCCAGCGCGTGGCCCATATTCGTCAGGGCATATCCCTGCCAGCGCCGGTCGCCGAGATCCTGGGCGACCTCTAGCGCGTGGTGGCTGTGCGTCAGGGCTGTTTCGTCCTCGCCATTGTTGTGCAAGAGCAAACTCAGATTGGCCAGGGCCATGCTCTCGCCCACTCGATCGTCGATCTCCTGCATTACCTGGAGTGCCTGTTCGTAATAGGATTTGGCCTGGGCATAGTCGCCTAGCTGGTCATGCTCGACGCCGAGATTGCTCAACACCAGCGCTTCGCCCCGACGTTCGCCGATTTCCTGGAAGATGGCCAGGGCCTGTCGGTAGTTTATTTCACCCTGGGCCTGATCGCCCTGTTCCAGCGCGATGAGGCCCAGGTTGTTGAAGGTGCCGGCTTCGTTCCGTCGATCGCCGATCTCGCGATAGATGGGGAGCGCTCGTTCGAAATAGGCTTGGGCGTCAGTGTGCTTTCCCATGTTCCAGGCGACGAGGCCCAGGAAGCGTAGGCTGCTGGCTTCTGCTTGCCGCGCGCCAGCGCTCTGGGCGAGCTCGAGCGCCTGCTCGAGTTGGCGTTGGGCCGCCTCGTATGCGCTCTGGCGCCAGAGCGTCCCGCCCCATTGCATGTGAGCGGCTGCTTTCTGATTCGTGTCGCCGATTGTCTGGGCCAGATCGGCGGCGGCCCGGGCCGAGGCGATGGCAGCCGGATAGTCGCCGGTCATATCGGCGTGGTTGGCTTTCTGGAGGGCGGTTTCGATGCGCCGCGCGTCGTCGTTCAAAATCTCGGCCAGTTCTTCCATCGCTTCCAGATCCTGCGCCTGGGCCTCGCGCGCCGCCTGGATGTCGTAGATCGTCTCCCGGGCCAGCAATAGGGTATACGCCTTTTCCTGTTTCTCGGGGCGGTCGAGGGGTTTCAATAGATCGAGAGCCCGGCTGTAGTAAACGAGGGCTTCGGCGTTGGCGAATTGCCCGGCGGCTTGCTGGCCGGCCCGCGTCAGGTAGTCGATGGCCTGCTCGATACGGCCTGCCTGTTCCAGGTGGTGGGCGATCAAGCCCAGGTGCTCCTCGATCTCGGCGTCGGGGTGGGTCAGTAGCCACGCGGCGACCCGGTCGTGGTAGGGGCGGCGTTTCTCCGGCGCGACGCGCTCGTAGGCGACCTCCTGGATGACGGCGCTGTTGAAGAGGAATTCTCGCTCTCCCTCGAAGGTGGATTGATCCCGATGGACGATCAGATCCTGTTTCTGGCCTTCGCTCAGGGCGATCTCGATCTGTGGACGGGTGGCGATCCCGATGGCGCCGATGGCGCTTTTCCAGAATACGGGGCCGACGACGGCCGCCCATTGGAGGAGCTTCTGGGTGTCCTCCGATAACTGGGCCAGCCTTTGCCAGACGACCTGGCGGATGCTATCGGGTAATTCCGCGTCCTGCAGCGCCTCCAGGTCAACGTACCACCCACCGACGGTGCGCTGTAGAACGGTTCCCTCGGCGGCCATAGAACGGATCAGTTCCTGGACGAAGAAGGCATTCCCGGAGGCCGTTCGTTGGACACGCTCGATGAGCAGGGGCGACGGCGTCTCGAGGCCCAGCATCCAGCGTATCAGGTCGGTGACGTGTTCTGGCGCGAGAGGTGGCAAGGCAATGCGTTGGATCAGGTCGCCCGTCAGGTGCTCCAGCGTTTGAGCGGAGCGCTCTGCTTTGGAGTTGTACGTCGTGCAGATGAGCAACCGTTCCGGGCCCGGGATGCGGGCCAGGTATTGCAGCAGTTCCAGGGTGGCCTCGTCGGCCCAGTGGACGTCTTCCAGGAGGATCAGGGTGGGGCGGGCGTTGGCCGCTGCTTGCAGGACGTGGGCGATGGCCGCGTTGAGCCGCCGTTGAGCGGCCTGGAGGTCCAGTTCGGCCGGGGGAGCGGCGTTCTCCATATAAGCCCGATTCCACAGTTCCGGCAGCAGCGTTGCCAGCACCGGGCCTACGCGGCGCAGCGTCGACTCGTCGGCGTCTTCCACGTAACGGACGAGCACCCGCAGGACCTCGCGCCAGGGATGGTAGGCGGTGCCGCCGCTCTCGATGCATTGCCCCCAGACGGCGCGGGCGCCTCCTGTCTCGGCCTGGATCTCCAATTCTTCCACCAGGCGGGTTTTGCCCACGCCGCTCTCACCTTCAATCAGGACGATGTGGCGCTTCCCCGTCTGAGCCCGTTGCCAGGTCTGGTGCAGGGTCGTCATCTCGGCCTCGCGGTTTACGAAGCGGGCGCGGAGGGCGTAGCTGCTGGCCGTCTCCTCTGTCTCCAATTGATACGCGCTCTGGGTGGCCTGGTTGATGGCCTCGATGACCTGGTTGGCGCTGGCGTACCGTTCGTTGGGATCGGTTCTCAACAGCCGGGCAATGACGTCAATGATGGCAGCGGCGCTGGTGGCGGCGCTGGTGGCGGCAGCGTTCGGTTGATCCTCCAGGGCTTCTTGTAGGGCGAACTCGACTAACCGATCGGCGCCGAGCATGAACAGCGGCGGTTCCCCGACCAGCAAGGCGTACCACAGCGCACCCAGGCTGTAGAGATCGACCCGGTGATCGACGGTACGCAACTCCTTCATCTCGGGGGCCGAGTATCCCGGGGTGTAGTACCGGATGCGACTCTCGGGAGAGCGTACTTCCAGGGAGATACCGAAATCGACGATTTTGACTTGCCCGTCGAGCAAAAGGACGTTGGCCGGTTTGAGATCGCCGTGGATGACGCCCCGGGCGTGGAGGTAGGCCAGGGCCCGGCAGATCTGGACGACGATGGGCAGCGTCTCTTCCAGGGAGAACGTGCCCCGGTCCAGATCCAGGGCATGTCCTTCGATCCATTCCATCGTGAAGTACAGGATCTCGCCGGGCGTGATGCCGTAATCGTGGACGGCGACGAGGTTGGGGTGGTGAAGCTCGGTCAGGATCCGGAATTCCCGTTGCAGCCGTTGTTCGTTCTCGACTGGGTCGATGCCAGAAACGTCCAGTTTCACGGTCTTGAGGGCGACGATTTGCCCGTCTTTGGCTTCGTCGGCTACCTGGTAGAGGGTGCCCATGCCGCCCGTCTCGATGGCGTCTAGGACGCGATAACGATTTTCGATGAGTTCGTCGATCTTGAATTTAGACGTTGACACAGTGAGTCTCTCTCCTGGGCTTACACTGCACGCGCTCTAATGATAATATCGGGGAACAATTTTTATGATTCCACTTTTATTCCAGTCGTATTTCAGTTCTCTATGCCGGATCAATCTGCACGGCGTGTCAATTTCATTTGAGGCAAAGCTTGTAGTAGGCGATTTATCGCCGTAAAAGCGCGCTGAAGCCGCTATCTGCTAACTTAATGACATTGATTTGCACGTTCCAGAGCCTGGCCCAGGTCTTCGACGATGTCCTCGACCGTCTCGATACCGACCGAGATGCGCACCAGTCCCTCGCCGATGCCGACGTGGGCGCGTTCTTCGGCGCTCAGGCCCCGGTGTGAGGCGTGGGGCGGATACATGACGAGGGTGTAGACGTCACCCAGGGTGGTGGCCGGTTGGCATAGCGTCAGATTCTCAAAGAATTGGAACACCTCGCGTTGCCCGGCGTCGGCCAGGTCAAAGGCGAGCATGCCTCCGTAGCCGTGTCCCTCGAACTGCCGCTGGGCCAGCGCGTGTTGGGGATGACTGCTCAGGCCGGGGTAATAGACGCGCGCCACGCGAGGGTGTCTTTCCAACCATCTGGCCACGGCGAGGGCGTTTTCACAATGCTGGCGAAAGCGCAAGGGCAGCGTCTTGATACCCCGCAGCACCAGCCACGCCTCCTGCGGGCCCAGGTTAGCGCCGGTTGCTTTGAGGATAGCGTACATGTCTTCCCAGCGCGCCTGCGACGTGACGGCTATGCCGCTCAACACGTCGCCGTGCCCGCCCAGGTATTTGGTGCTGCTGTGGACGAGCACGTCGGCGCCTAACTTGAGGGGTTGGGCCAGGCAAGGCGTGGCGAAGGTGTGATCGACCAGCAGCGCCGCGCCGTGCCGGTGAGCGATCTGGGCCAGCGCCGATAGATCGGCGATCTTGAGCAGGGGATTGGAGATGGTCTCCACCAGAAGGATCACCGGTTCAAGTTCAGCGCACGTTGTCTCTAGCAGGGCCAGATCGTTTGTGTCTATGAAATGGGTGGTGACCCCCTGGGTGCGCATCAGGTCATTCAAAAGGGTGTAGGTCGCCCCGTAGATGTCGCGGGCGGCGAGCACCGTCGTTCCGGCCCGCGCGCCCAGGGCTAATAAGGCCGCGTGGACAGCCGCCATCCCTGAAGCGAAAGCCAATGCGGCCTCTCCTCCTTCCAACGCGGCGACCGCCTGTTCTAGGGCGGTTACGGTCGGGTTGCCGTGCCGGGCGTAGACGTATCCAGAGCGCTCCCCGGCGA
>DSAR01000089.1 GCA_011046405.1 Chloroflexota bacterium
GGAGCGCCCCGGCCCTTGAGTGGGGGGACGGGGGCTTTCCCCCGGGGTTGGGGGGTCGCCTGGGGGGGGGCCCCCCCCCCCCCCACGGGGAGGGCGGCTGGATGGTCTGGGTTTTGCAGCCAGACGTGCGGTCCACAGACGTGGCAAGCGTTGGGCTGGGCGTGGAAGCACCGGTCGGTGGGATCGTCGTACTCGGCCTGGCAGTCGGGGCACATGGGAAAAGGCGCCATGGTCGTCTTGGGCCGGTCGTAGGGTATGTCCCGGATGATGGTGAAGCGAGGGCCGCAGTTGGTACAATTGATGAAGGGATAACGATAGCGCCGGTCGGCAGGATCGAAGAGCTCGCGCAGGCAATCCTCGCAGGTACAGATGTCGGGCGAGATGGGTTGAAAATCTCCCTCGCGGGCCTCGGAATGGCGAATGGCGAAACGGCTCGTCTCCGGCAGTTCGACGTCGGCCGCCGGGATCGTTCTGACCTCGACCTGCTCGATGCGGGAAAGGGGCGGGGCTTCAGAAGACAGGCGCTCGACGAAGGACGTCAGCACGTCATCCGGTCCCACGACTTCGATCTCTACGCCGGCGGAGCTGTTCAACACCCATCCGGCGAGTTCCAGATCGCTCGCCAGGTTGTAAACGAAGGGACGGAACCCCACACCCTGCACGACGCCGGTGATGTGAATGTAGCGGGCTGCTCGTGTCGCTGGATTTGCTTTGTTTGTCATAGCCGGGTCATTTTAACACCGACGGGCCAGACTGTCCAGCTTCCACTCGAGTAAACACGCCCTGCTTGATCAAGCGCTCGGGGTATCTTCTCAATCATTTGGGGCGCATGGATGGAACGGGCGGACGTAGTGTGTCCGCAGCATCTTGCTGGCATCTAGGCCGTCAAGATGACGGCGTTCCACCCCTTCAGTCAGAGGACTCGGCAGAAGGCTCCGACTCGTCCTCGTTCTGGTCCTTTTCCGGCTTGACCAACACCTCCAGGGGAGCACGTTCAGAAGCTGCCGGCACGTACTCGTTGGTCAATTTGATAGCGTCGAAGCGGCAGCTGTCCTCGCATTGACCGCAATAGGCGCAGCGATCGGGGTAATAGAACAGGTGGAACTCACCATCGTCTTCCTTCTCTAGTTTCAAAGCGGCGGTTGGGCAATCCCGTACGCATAATCCACATCCCCGGCACGCATTCTCGTCAACGGCCACGCGCCCCCGGAAATAGGGAGGGAGCTCCATCGGCTCGAAAGGATAGCGCACCGTGATTGGGCGCTTGAACAACGCACGCCACAACTGGGGCAACAGATAGATCAGTGAGCGAAGACGCTTTATCATCGTCCGGTTCCAATCCAGATCGTAGCGAACAGTTGCAACAACGCCAGGGGCGCCAGAATCTGCCAGCCCAGGTTTGCCAGTTGGTCGATGCGTAACCGGGCGTAGAGCACACTGGAAATCGAGAGAAGGAGCAGGATGCCCAATGCTTTCACGCTGAATGAGAGCGACGTCAAGAGGATGGCCCCGCTGCCATCGCCTCCGATGAACATATTGACCAGCAGGAAGATGCCGACCACGGTGCTCAAGTGCATCGTGAGATGCCAGAACATCAATTTGCGCCCGCTGAACTCGGTCAGCGGCCCCGCGCCGATCTCCGACTTGGCCTTCGGGATATCGAAGGGGGAACGCTTTAGCTTGCCGATCAGCCCGACCAGCGCCAGGATGAAGCCCAGGGGTTGCACGAGCGCCGTCCATATTGCTTGCGACTCGGCGATGTGCGAGATCGACCACGACCCATGGAGGATCGCCGGGCCGCTGAGCGCCATGAGGAAGGGGACTTCGTAGGAGAAGTATTGGAGTAATGAGCGGTTGCCGCCGACGATGCTGAAGACGCTCACCGAGACCCAACCGGCCAGGAAATAGGACAGCGTCGGGATGCTGAGCAGGAAGAGCGTCACGATCAGGTCGCCCTCGAAGTCCACGATCGAGTGGGGACCAACGGGAACGTGTAGCGCGGCGGTCAGCACCGCCGCCAAGGAGAGCATTGGCAGTGCCGCGCAGATCCATTCACTGGCCCCACTGGGCAGCACGTCCTCCTTCGCCATCAGCTTGATCAGATCGGCCAACGGCTGGAACCAGGGCGGTCCAACCCGTCCCTGCAAGCGCGCCGCTACCCGCCGGTCGATCCATTGGAAAGCCAGCGCGCAGACGAAGAGAAAGCCGAAGCCGGGGAAGATCAGCAATTTAAATAAGGCGGATAACAACCCGATCATGTTTTCAGATATACCCATTGATGATGACCTATTCCTATTTTGCTTGCTACCCAATCCGCATATCATCTCAATAAACCGGGGCAAACTCGCTCGGGCCGGTCTCCTGACCGTGCCCGCTGTGGCTCGATCGGGAGACCGGCCACAGCTCCCCAACTTATTGAGAAGATACCAATCCGCAACCCCTGTTGATGCGTGTTCTATTAACGATCGGCGCAGGCGATGCACAGGTCCACGCCGGCGAGCACGGTGGGCACGTCGGCGGTGTTCACGCCTCGCAATTGATCGGGTAACGTGATCAACGTCGTCAGCGTCGGCGTGCGGATCTTGATCCGCGCCGGCTTGTCGCTGCCGTCGCTGCGAATGTAGTAGATGACCTCCCCGCGCGGCGCTTCGGCGCGGCTGACGACTTCCCCTGCCGGGGCGCGTCGGGGCGCGCGCACCGTCAGATCTCCCGATGGCAGATTCTGCAACAACTGGCGGCATAGGTGCAGGCTCTCGACGGATTCCAGCGTGCGCACCATCGTGCGCGCCCACACGTCCCCTTCTGGGGCGGTGATGACTTGGAAATCGAGCTGCTCGTAGGCGGCGTAGGGCGCGTCGCGACGCAGATCCACGTCCACACCCGACGCTCGCGCCACCGGCCCCACCACGCAGTAACGACGTATTTGTTCCACCGAAAGATGCCCGACATGGCGTGTGCGCGCCTGGAACGAGCGCTCGTGCTCGATCAGGCCCAGGAACGTATCCAGTTGCTGCTCCAACTCGTCCAGACGGGCTAGAATCGAGCGTACCTGTTCCGGCTCCACGTCGACGCGCACACCGCCGACGATGTTGACCGCGTGGGCGACCCGGCCGCCGGAGAGCTCTTCCATGATGTCCAGCACGATCTCACGGTCGCGCCAGGCGTACATGAATATGGTCGTGAAACCGATCAATTCAGCCAACACTCCCAACCAGAGCAAGTGGCTGTGGATGCGCTCCAATTCGCACAGCAGAGTACGCAGGTGGAGCGCCCGAGGCGGCGGCTCCAATGCCATCAACGCCTCCACCCCCTGGCAGTAGACGGTCGAATGGACGTGGGAACAGATGCCACAGACGCGCTCCACCACGTGCACGTTCTGGATGTACGTGCGTTGCTGGCAGAGATACTCGATACCCCGGTGGACGTAACCGAGACGCAGCGCGCTCTCGATGACGTGTTCGCCCTCGACGGTGAGCAGGAACGATAGCGGCTCCTTGAGCGCCGGGTGCTGTGGGCCGATGGGAATGGTTATACGGGTCATTGCTCATCCTCCTGCTTTTCGCGTATCTCGTTCTGATCCCCGTTCCGCCCCTCGCTCTCGTCTTCTTCCGTTTGGATGAGAAGAGGCGGCGCGCCGTCCCAATCTTCTGGCAGCAAGAATAAGGACAAGTCGGGATGGCCCTCAAAATCTACCCCCAACATCTCCCAGATTTCCCGTTCGTAGAAGTCCGCGCCGGGGATCATGTCGGTGAGGGTAGCGATGGCGGGCGTTTCGTGGGGCAAGCGCGTGCGCAACGTCAGACCGCCGCCGCTCCAAAAGTGGTAGAGCAGTTCGATGCCATCGTCGGTATCCTGACCAGAGATAGTGGAGAGATGGTAGAGATCGAAACGCTCGATCAATATCTGCACAGCCGTTTTGACGTTGTCCGGTGACAAGATGATGAACGTCTCGTCCATTGGCGCAGGCTGCGCTTCGATTGCCTCGTCCGGGAAAGCTTCCCCCAGCGCTTGCAAAATCTCATCGATTCGTTGCTTATCCATAATTCTATCCCTCAGATTTTCTCCAGCAGTTGAAGTATCCCATCGATGATCGCCTCTGGCCGGCAGGCACAGCCCGGCACGTAAATATCGACCGGAATGACCTGGTCGATGCCGCCCAGCACGTTATAGCCCCCCCGGAAGATGCCGCCGGAACAACTGCAACTGCCCACGGCTATCACCCACCTGGGGGCCGGTATTTGCTCGTAGATGCGGCGCAACCTGTCGCGCGATTGGCGCGTCACCGGCCCGGTGCAGATGAGCACGTCGGCGTGGCGCGGCGACGCTTCCTTCAGAATTCCCAGCCGTTCCACGTCGTAACGCGGCGTGAGCAGATCCAGGATCTCGATGTCGCAGCCGTTGCATCCCCCGCTGTTGTAGTGCAACACCCAGGGAGACTTGCGTCGCGCCCAGCGCACGATGTCGTCGATCACTTACGTCCTCCCTTTCGCCAGCACGAACACGCTGACGCCAATGCCCGCCAGGTAGGCCGTCGCGGTGCGGCGAGACGTGACATCCGGCGGCAGCGTCGAGACCACCAGCGCGGCCATGTGCAGGATACCGAACAGCAGCGCCAGCCGGAAGAAGGCGTGATAGGCCAATTGCACCTCCGGTGGCAACAGGTCCTCTCCGCAGGCGTAGGGCAGGCATTTGCCGGGATGTTCTTGGCCCGGCGCGGCTATCATCCCGCTCAACCGGTAGACCGCGTAAGCCAGGCCCAGGAAGAGGCACAGGGCCACTGGCGGACTTAGCAAGATACGCTCAATCATGTTACAGCCTCCTATCCCAGACAGGGCCGGAACCACAAAGGGATTATCGATAGCAAATTATCTCGCAGCAATTCCCAACAAGTAGTTGCTCACTTCACGTGTCCACGCCATCCACGGGCCAGGATATATGCCGGCGGCGATCACCAGCCCTCCCAGAATTACGATTGGCAGCGTGATCCACAAAGACAGACGCAAGCACACCTGCTCCGGCGGGGGCGGGTGAAACAGCGCAGAGAGCAGAGATCCAATCAAGGGTAGATAATAACCCAGCCCCAGCAAGCTATTGAGCAAGAAGATAGCCAGCCCCACATATCCCAACCAATCTTGGGCAAACACGACCCCGCGCAGCACAAACCATTTGCCAACGAATCCAGCCAATGGGGGCACGCCTGCTAACCCGGCCAATGCTGCGCCGAAAGCCACCCCGATCAGCGGCGAAGTGTGGACCATACCACGCAGGTGAAGCGTCGTGCTCGCGTCGTAGCGAAATTGACATACCCCAGCGCACAGGAAGGCGAGGCCTTTCATCATGGCATGCGCCAGTAAGACAAAGAATGCGGCCTGAATCGCTTCAGGGACGGTGTAATACAATCCCACGCCCAAGCTGAACATCACGTACCCGGTCTGTGCGATGGACGAATAGGCCAACAGGCGCTTGGTGTGAGTTTGAAGCAGTGCCAGGTTGTTTCCCAGTACCATATTGAGCACGGATCCCCCGATCAACAGCAACCCCAGCATCGACGCCGGCATCCCGAATCCTAAACAGATACATAGTAGGACATAAAGAGTGCTTTTGGAGACCACGCCGGAGAGAATCGCGCTGATGCTGCCGGGCGCGGACCCGTAGGCGTCTGGCAACCAGGTATGCAGGGGCACAATGCCGCTTTTGAGGCCCAGGCCGACCAGGAAACAGCCCAATCCGGCGCGGCCCCAAACCCCCAGGCTGGAAATAGCCTGGACGTTACTCAGAGCGGGCAGTAACAGATCCCCCCGCTCGCGATAGATGAACGAAACACCCATCAGCATGACGATCGTGGCGACGCTGCCCATAATCAGGTATTTGAAACCGGCTTCGATCGCCGTGCAAGTGCGGCGACGAAAAGCAACCAACACGTAGGTGGAGACACTCATCAACTCGCAGAACATGTACAAGTTGAACAGATCCGCCGCCAACAACATGCCTACCAGGCCGGCTATCAGCAGCAACAAGAGCGGATAATACGTCTCATAACGCAATTCGTGCGCCAAATAGCGAGCAGAGTAGAGCGACGTTAGAAGCCCCAATCCCGACGCTACTATCGCAAGCAACACCATGCCCGGATCGGCCCGCAGGAAGATATCGCTTGATCCAGAAAGCTCCCAAATGGGCAAGCGCTCGGCGCTGACCTCCACCTGCAAGGCGCCCAACGACAGTAGCGTGACGAAGAAGACGCCTGCCGTTAACGCGGCCACTTGTTCATTGCGGCAGTTCAACAAACGGGCTATTAGGTAAACCGCAAAGGCGCCGCCCGTCAGGCATAGCAGCGGCAGGATGACCAACGGATTTCCGCTCACCATTGCCCTCCTAAAATCAAGGCGAGTTCGCGAGTCACCCAACCGAAGACAGGGGCCGGGAAAAGGCCTTCGACCAGGGAAAAGATAGCCAGGAAGACAGTCGGCGCGACCATGGCCCAATGCAATTTACCGACTTGTATCCCCTCTCGTTGAGCGCCGAAGAAAATGCGCCCCACGAAAGCCAGGGCGTAAGCCACCGTCAAGAGCGACCCAAACAACGTCAGCATCGACAGGGTCAAATGCGTGGTGTGGAAGCCGCCGGAAAAGATCATCCACTCACTGTTGAAGATACAGAAAGGCGGCACGCCAGATATCGCCAGCGCGCCCACGACGGTGCAGACTGCGACCAGGGGCATCTTATTGCCCAGGCCGCCCAATTCCCCGATCCGTCGTCGACCGGTCGCTCTGATCACCAACCCCACGCACATGAAGAGCAGGGCTTTGACGATGGCGTGGTAGATGACGTGTAACGTGGCTCCGGCGATCCCTTCGTAGGTCAAGGTGCCCAATCCGAAGAGGATGTAACCCATCTGGCTGACGCTGGAATAAGCGATGATACGCTTGATGTCTTGCTCAGCCAACGCTAACAAAGCGCCGTATATCTCGGAGACGATACCCGCGATCATCATCGGCACGGCAAAGGGGGCCAGGTCGGCCGCCGAGAATATGCTGAACGGGAAACGCAGAATGCCATAGGTCCCCATACTGAGCATCGCCGCCGCCAGCATGATGGTCACCGGCATCGGGGCCGTAGCGTGCGCGTCGGGCAGCCAGAGATGTAGCGGGAAGATGGCCATTTTAACACAGAACCCGATGATGAAGAGCGTGGTCACCGTCGTCACCAGGCCGGGGGCCAGGCTCACGCCCGCCCGCAGGGCGGAGAAGCTATCGCTACCGGTGGCGTCGTAGAGCACAATTAGCCCCACCAGCACCATCAGCGAGCCTAGGTGGGTGAAGATGAAATACTTGAGCGCGATCGCCCCCCGGCGTTCCCCATCCCCCCAGATGGCGATCAAGGCGCACGAGGCCACCAGCATCAATTCCCAGAAGATGTAGAACAGGAACATATCGTCGGCCAGGGTCGTGCCTGACATCCCGATGGCGAAGAGCAGCAGCAGGGCGTAAAAGAAGGGTGTCCTTTCATCCGGCTGGTGGTAACCCCAGGCGTAGACGATGGCCACCAGCGTCACCGCCGCCTCGGTGACCAGGAAAGGCAAGGTCAGCCAGTCGATGTGCAATCCCAGTTGAATACCGGGCATTGGCGCCCAGCGTAGCGTGAGCATTGGGTCATCACCGCGATACAGCGCTGGCAACAGGGCAAAAGTGCCGGCTAGAGAAATCGCCGCCGCCAGCCCTGCGATCCAGCCGCTGGCCTTTTGCGCGCGCTGCCCGCGCAGCAAGGAGAGTAACACCGTAGTCGCCAGGGGAACGGCTAAAATGGATACCAACTGTACGGTCTCTACGTTCATTGTATCTCCTCCAACGATCAATAAAGCAGCGCCGCCAAAATCGCCAGCGCCAGACTGATGGGAATCCATAACAGATTGCGACGCAGAAGCCCGGTATGCCAACGTTTGAGGATCCGGCTAAACGCCAGCACCACCCGCACGACACGGCGCAAGAGTCCTTCCAACCCCTCCTGTTCCACAAGATGGTAGGCGACACGCGCCCCGCCCACCACCCCGCGCGCGCTGAGCGCGATGACCTGTTCCAAAATACCCACCTCGACCACGGCGTGCAGCGCCTGCGCGGCCTGGGTCAATCCCTCTTCCAGGTTGTAGGTCGTCTCCGCTTGCTCCGCCGGGAGTGAGGCGAGGAATTCTGCGCCAGAGCGTTTCTGAAGCCACCAGGCCATCGTTGCCAGGATCAAGGTCAATAAGATAGCCGGGGCAGTCATGGCGTAGCGCAGGAGGGCGAGCAATGTGGGTGTCCCCGGCAGTGTGATAGCCGCAGTCTGCGCCAGAATACGCGCCAACGGGCCGAAACCGAACCCACCAGCCAGCACGAGCAGGCCCAGCGTCCCAATCGCGATCCATTGGCCTGGGGAGCGCCTCGTGGCGGGGCGGTCCTCCTCGCGGTCGCTTGAAGAGAGCCGGCGCGCTTCGCGCACTGTCCAGACGCCGGTCAGCGCAACGGCGACTTCGGCGACGAACTGCACGTCGAGAGGGGCATTCTGCATCCGACCCCACCAGGTGAGCAATAGGCCGAAAGCGGTCATCGCCAACCCACCCAGGGCAAAGAATCCGGCGGCCGCCC
>DSAR01000421.1 GCA_011046405.1 Chloroflexota bacterium
CTTGCATATAGGACGTGGTTTGAGGTATAATGTACGTATGGGGTGGGGGGATGGGTTAGGGCCTAACCAATTAAGTTGAGGAATCATTTGGCGGCCCAAGCTTTCCTATTGACTCTGGCTTGTCCCGGTTAGGGCCTAACCAATAGAATTCTTGTACATTGAGCAAGAACTTGCCATCAATGGGCCTTATTGGCTCTGGCTCTGCCAGGTTAGGAGGATTGTCATGAAACGCTTGTTGTCTCGACTTAGGTCTCCTAGTTGTGATCGTTTGCCTTGGCGACGTGGTCGGCGTGCTCGAGGAGAGGGGCAGGCGCTGACAGAGTTTGCCCTGATGTTGCCTGTGTTCCTGCTCATCCTTTTCGTGCTGATTGAGGCGGCCTTCATCATCCAGGGATACCTGGCTGTTCAACACGCAGCCCGCGAAGCTGCCCGTTGGGCGGTGACCTATCGGCCCGTGCGTGGAGAAAAGATGGATGGCACGGTCTGCGACAATCCAAGCGCCGGAGACGCCGTCGAGGATTTCGTGCGCACGAATGCAGGCTTCAATTGCGATCCTGGCGAGAGCGAGGCAGAGTACCGCAATCGTCGCGTGGCGATTATCAAAGAAGATGCTGTGCAGCGGGCGGCCGGCTTGCGCATCAAAGCGCTGGCGTTGACCGATGGGGATTTTGCCACGCATGGCGATACGCCTGGCTTCTTTGGGGTCAGGGTGTTTGGCGATACGTGGGCGAACGAAAGGGTCTCCGACCATCCCGGTCTGCCGGGGCGGCGGGTGTACGTGGAAGTCGTCCATAACGTCGAGATCATCGATCCACTGATACGGGCTATCGCCACCCACGTACAGGTGAGAGGCTCGGTAAACATGATCAACGAGGGTGTGCAGGTCGGGGCTCAGAATCCAGACGACGACGACGATCCGAACGATACACCCGCTCCACCCAACACACCCGAGCCACCCAAACCGCCGACGCCAACCCATACCCCGACTCCCCGCCCGACCTCCACGCCGCCTCCCGGTGGTTATCAGGTTTACATTCCCTTTGATTACGTCACCAACACGTTGCCCCTGGAGCGTGGGCACCTGGTGGATGCGCTGGTGACCAACGACCAGGGCACGCCATTGCCTGACGTGATCGTGAGTTTCTCGACCGACGCCGGTGCCTATCACTACTCTGGGCTTGAGGACGTGCAGCATCAGTACGCCGAGGTTTGGACCGGCGCAAATGGAATCGCCCAGAAAACGATCTATAAAAACGATGCCGGCGTGGCTAACCTTCGGGCCTGGGTCGACATGGACGGAAATAAAATTTGGAGCAGTGACGAGCCAAGTGATACGGCGATCAAGGAGTGGTTCTGGTCCGATGCTCCCTATATCATTGCCTCCAGCTACGAGGTTTTGCCCCTCGAGGTCATCTCGGTCGATTTGTACAAGCACGATCCAGGCCAGAATTCCTACACGCTCCTGTGGTGCCGGACCTCTATCACGGGTGGCGTCGAGGCTCAGACGTTGTTCGACAATTCGATCAACGTGGATGGCGGCGGCCAAGCCTGGGACCTGGAGACGACGATCCCCGGCGAGAGTGCGGGGACCTATCGCTTGGAGACTCATTCCACGCCGTCCACCTGTGGCAATGCCGGCACGTTGGCGGCCGCTTCGGCGGATATACGGGTGCTGCCTCTACCGCCGGATCTGCGCGTGACTGGGATTTCTTACCCTGAATCGTATGGCGACGTGCTGCCGGCCGATACAGAGATACCTTTTATGATCGAGGTCGAGAACCTGAACCCCTGGGGAGTGAGCGCAGGAAGTTCACCGTTTGACGTTGATCTTTACGTCAATCCACGGTTGTCACCACCATCCCAGGGCCAGATCGGCGACGCCAAGCAGTGGCTCTCGACCCTCGGGCCTTACGAGACAGACGTCGTCACCGTCGTGCTGACGCTTGCGCCGGGGATGCATGAACTGTGGGCCCAGGTCGATACAGGCAATTACGTCCTGGAACAGGACGAGGATAACAACGTCTTCGGGCCGGTCGTGGTTGACGTGGATTGCACCGTCGACAGCACCCCTTACGGCGACGATTTCGAGGATGGCTCCTTCGACGGCAAGTGGCAGACGGCCGAGATGGGCACCAACGTGTATGGCAGTGTGACCGAGAGCGGAGATGGTCATCTCCAGATCCACGGGCGGGGCAGCACGATCTGGGGTACGAGCGATAACTTCTTCTACGTCTATCAATCCATCGCCGGCGATTTCGACGCGCGTTTGCGCGTCGTATCTCCACCTGGAAACAATCATTCCAAATTGGGGTTGATGATTCGGGGTAGCGCCAGTGCTGCTAGTCGTCACGTGTTGTTGGCAGCCCGGGATGGGAATGGACGCAGATTGCAGTTCGCCTACCGGCAAACGGATGGCGGGGGCACGGAATATGCCGGCAGTGAGTTATCGGGCCTGCCCTCTCCCCCGGTCTGGCTGCGGATTGTGCGCAACGGCAGCAACTTCGCCTACTATTACGCCCACGCCGAGGAACCGGGAGTTGGCGACTGGACCCAGCACGATACGGGCGCGCTGGTGAATATGGGGGATACCGTCCTGGTCGGCATGGCCCATGCGACTTATAGCAGCAGTGACAGCAGAACTAGCCGCTCCGACGAGTTCGTGATCTGCCAGGGGGGCGACGGAGCGCCGCCTCCCGGTTTGAAGGAATGCACCCAACTGATCGAGGCGGGCAGTTTTGAGGGCAACCAGGAGGCCGTCTTCGAGCACTGGAAAGCGGGCGAGCAGGCTATCGCTTTCCAACGCACCGGCTTCATGCAGTATGACCGGGCCTTTTCGATGCGCCTGCACGCCTCGTTGGGCGGCACCTTCCCCGGCTGTTACGTTCTGAACCCATGGCTCTACCAGACGGTGCGTATCCCGAGCAACATCTACACGATGACGACGATCACCGTGGATGGGTATCGGACGGTGGGCGGTAGCCGGACCGCGTGCAGCGTATTCAACAGCGTCGATTTCGACGATCGCTTCTACGTCCAGATCGAGGATGGGGTGAGCAACCCGTACTACCGGCTTTGGCCGACCTCGGGCAACGAGCCGGAGGACCCGTCGACCGAACCCGTCCCGCCCACCGAGACGCCGATCCCGTCGCCGACGCCGACGCCGACACCGATGCCGCCCTGCCTGCGCGATGATTTTGACGACGACGTGGTTGGGGCAGAGTGGACCAGTGCGTATATCGGCGATGCAGCAGGCCGGCCCGGATCGGTTACAGAGTCGGGAGGTCTGATGACTGTCGCCGGTAGAGGCAGCAGCCTTTGGGCCTCAGACCACCTCCATTTCGTGTACCAGGAGATTACCGGCGACTTTTGGGTCGAGTTGGAAATCAACAGCTTTGGAGGTTCTGGCGGAGATTGGAGAAAAGGTGGTTTGATGATACGCGATAGCCTGCAATCCCAAGCCCCTCGTGTGATGGTGAATTATGCGCCTGGGCAAGGTGTGTTACAATTTGCTTACCGGCAGACGGACGGTGGCGGCGGCGGCAATGATTTTGCTTCGAACGTCTCCGTTTCCTTACCAGTCCTGGTCGCCGTCGAGAGACGGGGCAATAGATTTACCGCCTACTATTCAACCGATGGTGGCGTTACGTGGATTCAGCCAACAGGCGGGCTCGGTGGTGTCGTGAATGTCACGATGGACGGCGACCCGATGGTCGGTATGGGCGTGAGTTCATACGATGACTCTCGGACGTTGCAGGCGTCCTTTGAGTACATCGAGATATGTGACGTGGTTCTACTTCCTCCCACGCCCACCCCCCAATCCCACGAGCATTGGCAGCGCTTCAGCGCCGACTTCTCCGGTGACGTGGACCTCCAATCCCTCGCCGGGCAGGACGTGAACGTCCGCTTCTTTGGCGAGCACGACGAAGATCAGTACGGCACGTGGTTTTACGTGGATGACGTAGCATGCAACGTCTGCACCGAGTGGCCGACGCCGGAACCGAATCCCGACATGGCGACGATTGGCGGTACGGTGTGGGCACGGCTCGGCGCGTCCGGCTATCGGTCCATGGCGGGCGTGGATGTCGTCGCTTATCGCCGGGGTGGAACGCTCTATCGGACGAGAAGCATCCACGATGGCTCCTATCACTTCTATAACGTGCCGCCGGGAACCTATTACATCTATGCCCAGATCTGGATTGGCAATACGCTGTACACCAATTCGGCGACGGTGACGCTCGTGTCTGGCGAGCGGAGAGATGACATCATGTTGTGGTTTGGCGGATAGCATAGAGCATGCCGTGAGAAAGAGGAGAAAGAGAACGATTATGAGAATGACAAACGCTGGGTGGCGGAGAATGCGTTGGCTGGGTATCGCTTCGGCGATGAGCGTGTCGCTCGTCTTGATCGTCGTCGCGGCCCTGGCCTCCGCCGCCCGCTCGATTCCGCCGGGACCCACCAATCTATCCCAGAGTCAATTTATGTCATTCTTCGCCGACGTCGCCGTCAGTCCCGATGGCGAGCAGGTGGTCGTCGTCTGGCCCGAGGCCCACACCGTCGGGACATTGCCGCCATTTGGGTCCGTGCGCTTGCGCTGGATTTCCGAGAGTGATGGGGAATGGCGGGCCCCGGCGACGGTCTTCGCTGGCAGCCCAGAGGCCTGCGCCGAGTGGGCGTCGGTGGACGTGAGCACCGGCACCGCCCACCTGGCCTATCTCGTTTCGCGCCCCTGTTCCAACGTTCAGGGCGGCGCCGATACGCAGACGATTTACTACCAGACGTATGACCTCCCGACGGGCGAGGCGGGCTTCAGTCACACGGTCACGACGACTCAGGTGTTGATACGCGGTTTCGAACAGGTGGACATCGCGCTGGATGCGTCTGGAACGGCTCATTTCGCATATATATACTCCGATGGGGCCGGGGCGACCGGAGAGCTGACCGGAACAATCTACTATCGGGATTTCGGCGCTGGGGTGTTTGGGCCGGAGATGAGGCTTTCGGAAACCGCCAATGCCCGCGATCCGGTCATCGCCTGTGCCGACGAGCGCGTGCACGTCATCTGGAGCGTGCTGGAGGAAAGAGAGGAAGAGCGGTGGCGATGGCAAATTGCTCACCGGCGCAGGGATGGCGGCGCGTGGGGGACTGTAGATTCCCCCATTAAGTTTAGCGACGATTATAACCCCCGTCACCCGGCGATTGCGGCGCGGGGAGATGACGTTCTGGTTTCGTGGAGCTGGGAGTCGGAGGAGGATCAGTACATGCTGGCCTACTCTCGTTATACACAGAGTTGGCCGAGTCGCATCTACGAAGTCGGTACCACCGACAGCGCCCCGATACCGTTGAATCATGGCGATGCCGGCCTCAGGACCCCCACCTACACCTACCGCTCGGGGACAGAGATCTGGGCAGATTATGATTTTGCGCTGAGACCATCCGTTGCCCTGGACCGGGACGGCTTGCCCGTCGTCGTCTGGCAGGCCTACCAGGGGGATAGCAAAGGCCTCGTGCATTACAGCCGCGCTTTATCCAAGACTCAGGTGGTGATAGGCGACCAGGTCGACCATGTCTTCATCTGGTCGGAACCGGCCGTTTTCAATCGCTATACCCAACGAAACTCTCTCGTTCCAAAGCTGGCGATGGCCCCCGTCGTTTCGCCCAGTCTGCACGTGGTCTATCTACGTGAAATGTCGGATAATAATTGGGACACTTACTACGAGGGAGAATCGGAACAACAAGGCGATAAGCCCAACGCGGTTTTCCTGCCGCTGGTGATGCGGGGTTGCGCCGCGGGCGGAGATGATTAGGTGGTGAAGAGGCCGGAAAAGGAGGGGGGGCGAGAGACGCAGGAGAAGCAATGGGGCGCCGTTCTCGGTTTGACCTTTGTCCTGGCCCTGGTCCTCGCCCTGTTGATCGTCTGGCTGTACCGGCCGTCGGAACCGCTTGTGCTCAGTCGAGAGCCCGGCGAGGAACGGGTGGCGTTCGATTTGCCCACTGTGTTGGCAGAAGGGACGTCTGCTCGAAAGGCCTACCAGTTGGCCGCACGGGAAGCCCTGGCCTGGCAACCGGATGCGCGCCCGGCGATCGTCTCGGCCCATTGGCGGCCCCGGCAGGGCGGCTGGTCGTCCAACGTGGTGTGGACCTTTCAATTTTATTCGGCGAGCACGCGCCGCCTGGCGGTGATGGTCGTCGATGGCAGTCAGACCCAACTTTTACAGGACGTGCGCAGCCCTTACGCGCTCCCGACGTTCGAGGACGAAGATTGGCAAATCGATAGCCGGGAAGCGGTACAAACGTGGTGGAACAACGGGGGGGGCGCCTTTCACACCACCCATTCCGACGTGAACCTGATCGCCCAATTAAGGGTCTTGGAGGAAGCGGATGGGCGATTGGTGTGGCGCGTGACCGGTGTCGCCGGTGCGCAGGTCAGGCAAGTCGACGTTGACGGCGCGACGGGGGAGCAGTTGGATATACAGGCACCGAAAACTGGGGAATGAGTTCGTGATAAGGGATATAGGGGGATGTGATGGGGACAGAAAATAAAAAAAACGGGCAAAGTATGGTAGAGTTAGCTCTGGTGTTGCCTTTTCTCATCCTGCTTCTGGTCGCCACGGTGGAGGCCGGCTTTGCCTTCCGCGATTACCTGATATTGCAGTCAGTCAACCGGGAGGGAAGCCGCTGGGCGGTTCGCACCGCTCCCGGAAACGTCGAGTATTTCCAGAGCGAAGTGGTGCATGAGATATTTGGCCGGGTGCTCAATGCAGCTGATGAAGCGGGCTTGCGAACAGAGGACCTGGACATAATCGTCACACACGTTTACATCGACGATGACGGCCCTGCCTATAAGTCGATTGCCTCGCCGGGCTTCGATGCGAATAATTCTCGACTAAACCTGGTGTCCATTGCCCAGGATAATGCCGACAAGGCTGCCCAGATCAATGCAGCCAGAATAGCCAATGATTTTGCGCCGTTGGCCAACGAAATGGTCGTGGTGGAGGTCTTCTACCGGCACGAGACGGTGTGGGGCTTCGAGCGATTCAACGTGGGGCCTTTGAGTGAAGATTGGATTATGCACGCTCATTCATCTATGCGATTGGTTGGCACCGGTCGGACAAATTAGATTGAGATCGAGTTGGACCGCATACGACACGTCAGTTAGGGGCGGTCGGTGTAAGGCTATTGGAGGTGTATGATGGATCGAAAGACAAACCACTTATTCGTGAGGGGCGAAAGAGGCAACAGCGTGCCAGGTCGCCGGGAAAACGGACAGGCCTTGGTGATCGTCGTCTTTGGCATCTTTGCGCTCTTGATCCTGGTCGGCCTCGCGGTTGACCTGGGATTATATTACATCGAGCGCGTGCGCATCACCCGGGCGGTGGATGCGGCTGCGCTGGGCTCGGCGTACGAACTCCCCCTGGAGGATGCCGCACACGTGCAGGCTGGAACGCTCTTGTTGCAGAACGGCTACGACCCATGGGGCGAGAGCACACGATTCCTGGTCAATGGCGCTTCGATGAATGAACCGACCGGGGCGCACCGGACGACGATCGAGATAGACACGATGCAGTACCGTGAGCCGAGCACGAGCACCCTAAATTCCGCCTATAGGATCCAGGTGCAGGTCCGGCACAAGGTTCCCGTGATCTTCATGCGCTTCGCGGGCTTCGACAGGGTGGAGTGTTATGCGTCGGCCGTGGCCGAAAACATCAACGATCTGGACATCGTCCTCGTCTTCGATAAGTCCGGCTCGATGGAATTCGACACGCTGTGTTACGGGTGCTGGGAATCGAATGGCGATTTGCACCCATTGCCCTGGAACGGGCCGGCCGACGGCCAACCGGAACACTGTGACCCAATACAGCCTTATCGGTATAATAATCGTGATTATTACTTCATCGAGGCCGAGGAATATTTTTACAGCAGCAATCCCTACGAGCGGGAGACGTACAACAAGGGCTATACCTACTGGGTGCTCCAGCGCCGCCCCAATTCTGCCTCCTCCCGGGATGGCCGCGGGGCGTACATCATGCACATGCCCTATCCGGATATGCAGGTGTCGGATGGAGGAGGGGTCACATGTCGTTACGAGGAGATCGATCCGAATGGCGATGGATACGTCGATTACGACGCTGGAGAAGGGATGTGCTGGTCGGGCGCACCCGGCGGCCCCTACCCCGCCCCCTGGGTCAGTTACAATTTCTCCCCGGTTTCGGATGGCAATTACTACATCTGGGTGCGGGGACAGTCGGCGAATAGTTGGAAGCGCTCGGGTTGGCCGATGTATGATACGTTGGGTACGCGCCTGTTTTGGGGGATCCAAACCGACCCAAATCAGCCACCTCGCCTGGGAGGGGGGCAAACGAGTAGTTGTGGTGTGGGGTGTGAGGATGGATTCTACGAGGGGACCGGTTACGATGGAGCCAGTTGGCGGACTGCTGATTGGCAGTGGCGGCGTTTGAATGACACTGGTTATTACATGGACTCGAACCAGCAGTACATGCTGATTTTCTGGGGCGGGGGCGCGCAGTTTGCCCTCGATCGGATCGCCATCACGACGGAAGCCTACGGCAATGAGAATAATCAGAGCTATATACCGTACCC
>DSAR01000014.1 GCA_011046405.1 Chloroflexota bacterium
GCCGGTATGGCGTGGGAAGTGGCCGTGCTCTGGCTCAACGAGGCGGCCGCCCTGGCCCACCTCGACGACGACGTTTCTCCATCTGAGGCCCTGGATCGGGCCCGCCACGTCTTCACCCGGGAGCAGAACGCGGTCTGGCTGGCAGCCACCGACCTCTACCGGGCCATCTTCGATTGGCGCGGCGGGGCGCTCGACTCGGCCCGCGAGCACGCCCTGCGCGCCCGGGATGCCTTTAGTCAGGCCGTCCGCCAGGCGGGCCTGCACAGCCGCGTCGCCCAGTGCGAGGTCGTCCTGGGGGAAGTGGCCCTGCAGAAGGGCGAGGTCGAGCACGCCGCCATCCATTTTAGACAGGGGCTGGAACGTCTGGAGCACACCGACGTGCCCGCCGTCAGTTTCGCCTGTCTCTATGGCCTGGGGCGCACCGAGCAATCGGAGGGACGGGTCGAAAAGGCGCTCGATTATTACCGCCGGGCGGTGGCCCTCATCGAGCGCCTGCAGGCCGCCATCGGGGCCGAGGATTACAAGATCGCCTTCCTGGGCGACAAGCTCCAGGTCTACGAGGCCTTGATTATGCTCTCCCTGGAGGTGGGTACGCCGGAGGCGTTGCGGGAGGCCTTCGCGACGCTGGAACAGGCCAAGAGCCGGGCGCTGTTGGACGCCCTGGCCCGGGAATCTACCGGGGAGACCGATTCCCCGGCCGAGACGGAACTGCTGGCCGAGATGGAGCGCATAAGAAGCGAGCTCAACTGGTATTACAACCGGCTCAACGCTCCCCAACCCGAGAAAGAGACGCCCTCGGTGGAGACGGTCAAGCACTTGACCGGGGCCATCACCCGCCGCGAGCGGGCGCTCAAAAAGTTGCTCGATCGCTGGCGCTCGCCCGACCTGGCCGCCGCCCCCCGCAACCCCATCTGGACCGTCGATGCCGGGCAAATCCAGTCGGCACTGCCTGATGATGCGCTGCTGCTGGAGTTCTACACCGCCCGGGACCAGATCATCGTCTTCGGACTGGACCAGGAGACTATGTGGACCCAGCGGCTGCCGGCGTCGTGCAGCGAGGTGGCCGACGCCCTGAGCCAGTTCCGCTTCCAACTGAATAAATTCAGCTACGGTCCGGCCTACCGGGAACGGCACGCGCAGGCCCTGCGCCAGGCCGCCAACGAGAGCCTGGGCCAGATCTACCAGGCCCTGTTGGCCCCCGTCGCCGGGCGCCTGACCGCCGACACGCTGATCGTCGTGCCCCACGGCCTGCTGCACTACGTCCCCTTCCAGGCCCTGTTCGATGGGCAGGCGTATCTCATCGATCGAAAAACGGTCTCCTACGCCCCCAGCGCCACCATTCTCCACCGCGTCCTGAGCAATCAGGCCCGGTCGAACGGCCGGCCGCCCCTGATCATGGGGCTGCCCGACCCCTCCATCCCCTACGCCCGGGCCGAGGCCGAGGCTATCGCCGCGCTCTACCCGCGCGCCACGGTGCGCCTGGGCGAGCGGGCCACGGTCGAGGGCCTGATGGAGAACGAGCAATCGCCGGCCTTCCTGCATCTCTCGACCCACGCCACCTTCCGGGCCGACAACCCTCTCTTCTCCGCCCTCAAGTTGGCCGACGGCTGGGTCAGCGTCCACGACGTCTACCGCATGGCCCATTCCGCTCCCCTGGTCACCCTCAGCGCCTGCGAGACGGGACGCAGCCAGGTGGCCGTCGGCGACGAGCTGGTGGGGTTGTGCCGGGGCTTCTTCGGCGCCGGCGCCCACTCCATGGTGGTCAGCCTGTGGGTGGTGGATGACAGCTCGACCGCCCGCCTGATGGCCCGCTTCTACGAGGAACTGCAGGCCGGGCTGCCGGTCAACGCCGCGCTGCGGACCGCCCAACGGGCGATCAAGGCGGAAAAGGGGCATCCCTACTACTGGGCCCCCTTCATCCTGACCGGCGATGTCCACCTGCGATTAAACGAGAGCAAATCCCAACCTGACACCTACAACCTGCAACCCACAACCTGCAATCACAAACTTGAAACTGATAGAGTCTCTTGAGAACCGGCTTATTTGACAAAGGTAAGGAAGGAAGGAGTAGAAAGATGAGCACTTATCCCATTCGCCAGATCGTTCACTTCATCACGGGGCTTCTCATCGTCATGCTGCTGGCCGGGGGGCTCGCGGCGCCGGTCGCGGCCGACGAGCCCGGCGAGCCGAGTGAGCCAAATGGGCCCATCGACCTCGTCGTGCAGGTCGCGCCCGGGGCCGACTGCCTCCAACTGGCGGCCGATTACGGGGCCGACTTGCTGGGCGCGGTGGCGCCGCTCTCCCTGTGCCGCCTGCAGATGGACGGTTTGCAGGCCGGGGACAGCCTGGCGGCCGACCCGCGCGTCGTCACCGTCGAGGAGGACGAGGTCCTGGAGGCCCAGCCCCGTTACGTCGGCGCCGACGGCGCCGACGACATAATGGAGGCCCAGCCACATTACATCGGCGCACATGGCGGGCCGGGCCCCGACTACCACGAGCAATGGGCGGTGGGCCGGATCCGGGCGCCGCAGGCCCAGGCGCTGACCACGGGCCAGGGCGTGATCGTCGCGGTGCTGGACACCGGCGTCGATCTCAACCACCCGCTGTTGGAAGGCAAGCTGATGGCCGGTTACGATTTCGTGGACGGCGATGACGACCCGAGCGAGGAGACCGACGGGATAGACAATGATGGGAACGGCCGCGTCGACGAGGCGGTCGGCCACGGCACCCACATCGCCGGCATCGTCGCCCTGGTCGCGCCCGACGCCACGATCATGCCGGTGCGGATCTTCGACAGCGACGGGCAGGGCACCTACTTCGACGCTATCGAGGGCATCGTCTACGCCGTCGATCACGGCGCCCAGGTGATCAACCTGAGTGGCAGTGGCCCCAACAGCACCGAGGCCCTGCAGGCGGCCGTGAACTACGCCTGGGACAACGGCGTGTTGCTCGTGACCTCGGGCGGCGTAAACTCCCTGGGTTATCCGGCCCTGTACGAGCACGTCATCTCGGTGGGCGCCTCTGACCAGGAGGACCGCGCGGCCGATTTTGCCGTGTTCCAGGAGGGGCCGCCCACGGTCTACGCGCCGGGCATCTCCATCTTCTCCGCCTACACCGACGGCACCGATTATCCTGACCAGTACGCCTGCGCCTGGTGGAGCGGCAATTCGATGGCTACCCCCTTCGTCGCCGGAGAAGCGGCCCTGCTGTTCTCCAGCGGCGACTGCGACCGCGACTGTGTGACCAGCATTATCCCCGACACCAAATTCCCCGAGGTGGATAACGGTGAAGCAGGCCGTATCGACCTGTACGACGCGGCCGCGGCCGCGCTGGGGACCACTGACGTGGAACTTCAGCTGCAATACCACTCGAACAGTAGCGCTGACAACGAAATTCACCCGGTCATCCAGATCATCAACGAGGGGAACACGATTCCCTTCAGCGAGCTGACCATGCGCTACTGGTATACCGGCGGAGATGCGCCCTACACGCTTACCTGCCAGCAGGCCGACGTTGGTTGTGAACACACGACCAGTCACGTCGTCAAATTGAACCCCCATCGATTCAAAGCGGACCAGTATCTGGAGATCGGCTTCGCCAGCACGGCGGGTTACCTGTTAGGTGGTCGAGAGGGCGGATCTGTCGCAAACCAGATTCTCCGCATCGACGGGGGGCTCTACGACGAATTCAACGACTACTCCTTTAAACCCACCGAAATGCCTAGTGCCTGGGATCGCGTGACGCTCTATCACCAGGGGACGTTGGTGTGGGGTAAGGAACCCCGGCTCGCTATCCTGGTGGTGGACGACGACCTCTGCCAGCCCTACGGCGCCTACTACGAGCAAGCGCTCAACACGTTGGGCAAATCCTACGACTATTGGAATATCTGTCTCTCCGGTGCGCCGGCCCTCGCCGACCTGGAGCAGTACAATATCGTCATCTGGTTCACAGGCAACGACTACCAGACGACGCTGACCTATGCAGACCGCGCCAACCTGGCGGCCTACCTGGACAATGGCGGGCGGCTCTTCATCTCTGGCCAGAACATCGACTACCACATCGGCAACCAGGCTTTCTTCTCCGATTACCTGCACGCTATCCCGGCCTGGTACAATACGAACGTTTATGGGTTGACCGGCTATGACCTTATGCAAGGCCTCAACGTCAATATCCTCGGTGGAGATGGAGCCAACAACCAGGCCAATCCAGCGGGCGTCAATCTGAGGCCCGGCGCCGTTGGCCTGTTCAACTACGGCGGTGGCTACGGATGGGGCGGTCTGCGTTGGGAGGGCGATTACAAGGTCGTCTATCTCTCCTTTGGTTTCGAGGCTATCAACACGGCCGCCGCCCGGGTCAGCGTGATGGATCGCATACTAACCTGGTTGGAGGGGGAACAAACCCAAGACGCCTCAAACGCGATATTCTTCGACGATTTTGAAACCAGCAAAGGTTGGATCAGAAACTACGCCGGCACAGACACGGCGACGAGTGGACTGTGGCAACGCGCCATTCCCCAGCAAACCTCATACCAGGGCTGGATCTACCAGGTTGGAGCAACGACCAGTGGCAGCCACGCGTTGGTCACGGGAGCACTGGCGGGCACATCTCCCGGCAGTTACGACGTGGATGATGGAAAGACGAGCGCGCGCTCTCCAGCCATCACCCTGCCCAATACTGGCAACCTGACACTTTCGTTCAACTACTACCTGGCCCATCACGATAACGCCACCAGCGACGATTACCTGCGGGTCACCATCTTGGGCCAGACGACAGAGACCGTCCTGGAAAAACGCGGCTCCCCAACTCGCAAACAAGCCTTATGGACTAGCTTCAGCGTTCCCATCGACCAGTTCGCCGGGCAGACCATCTATCTACTGATCGAGGCCGCCGACGAAGCCGGGCCCAGTCTCATCGAGGCTGGCGTCGATGACGTGATGATTACCCAGTAGTCATCCCCTGCTGCGACGACGACGCACGACGGCCTGTCTCGCGCAAGTAGACGGAATCGCAAAGCCCCACCCGATCTAATGGGTGGGGCTTTTTACGTCTCACATGCTCAGACTGCCCGTTCAGCGCGGAGCACAGTCCGCGCCAACATGCTCGCGTGAGCTTTCGAGCGACGATGTACTATCGGTTGTTCACCAGCAACCGCCGGACTGCGGGTTCGGTGGGAAGGAACAGGCTGAGTAGTAACGTCAAATCAATCAAGTGTGTTTCATTTCATTTGGGGCCAAGCTCGTAGTAGGCGATAAATCGCCAAGCTCGTAGTAGGCGATTTATCGCCGTAAAAGCGCGCTGAAGCCGCTATCTAGCGCCGCTATCTAGCGCCCGCACTACAAACAGCGCTCAAAGCATTTGAAACACACCCAAATCAATCAAGTGCTGGGGAAAACAGCTGTGTGTATTTTTACAACGATTCTTACCTCTATATAAGTACATTGGAAATTAAGTACATTGGAAATCAATTTTTTTCACATTTTTCAGTGCTGCGCATTCTCGTATATAGTGGGTGACATTGAGTGACATTGAGTGACTAAAATACTACAGATAGGCATTCTGTGCAAATATCACCTATATGTTGGGGATATGGTGAGAATTTCATCCTGAACTTAATGAAATTAGGGCCTAACTAATGATATCCTTGTACGTTGAGCAAGAATTTGCCGTTGACGCCCCTTATTGGTTCCAGCCCTGTTCGGATTAGATTGTAACGTTTTTTCAGAAAAATTAGTCCCCAATGTGTTAAGTCTTTTCATATTTTTCAACGCTGTACCTTCTAGTATGCAGTGAGTGACATCGAATGGCCGAATACTACATATAGCGCCTAACCTGGACAGCCAGAGCCAAAAAGGAGCCATTGACCGCAAATGCTTGCTCGCTGCGCGAGGGTTCGATTGCTTAGGGTCTCGCCATACAAAATCCCAGAGAGCCACGTTTTTTCAGAAAACGTAACTGCTCAGCATACGTGTGCAGAGCGGATTACAATCCGCGCCGATGGCGCGCGCCGATGGCGCGCGCCATCGGCGCGTGGGCCATTGACTGGGTGGGGACGGAAACCGACACGTCGGCTGCAGCCCGGATTGTGATCCGGTGGGCACAAGGTGAGCAGTTACCAGAAAACTTGGTTTCCAATGCAATGCGTGAGTTCTGTATCTTCTCAATAGACCGGGGTGAGATATGGATCGGGCGCTACATCCGCTTAAAATTTTTACGTAAATCGTGCCAAACTGTGAATTTTTTTGAGTAAAATGTTAAATTCTCTGTGCTCTCTGTGTCTCTGTGGTGAAATCTAGGCTTATTTCAGTGCAGCCATTGAGAAGATACTGAGTTCTCATATATCAACAGAGATGACACACACATCCGATTGGGATAGCCGTCAATAGAAGGGAGCGTGCCTATATATAGAACCTGATAAGTGTAAAGCCTTTAGTGTTAGCGATTTAGTTGGAACTCACACAAACTAAGGAGAATATCAAATGAATAGGAAATTGTTGGTCACGCTGGCCCTGGTTATGATTATCGCTCTGGCAAGCCTGACACAGATGACAGCCTCTCCTCCCGATCCCACCGGTGGCGAGGTGAGTCTGTCCCTCGAAAACGATGGAGAGGCCATCGCGCTCCAAGCTGAGGATTTGCTAACCCTGCGTCTATTGAGCAATCCCAGCACCGGTTACGTCTGGCACTTGGCTTCTATAGACGAGGCCGTCCTGATCCAGATCGACAGTGACATTGAGGCGATGAAGCAAAATGAGAACGCCATCGGTGCGCCGGCCTACCAGGTGTTACATTTCGCGGGCGTCTCGAAGGGTGACACAACTCTCGAGTTCGAACTGCGCCGCCCCTGGGAAAGAGAAGTCCACGACACCTACACCGTGAACGTACAGGTCGATGGCGCATACCGGGGGGCGTACCGGACTAAAACAGCGCCCCAACCGGTGCTCGGCGAGACGGCGGCGCCAGGTCTTCCTACTTCCTACAGTTACTGCCAACAGATTGGCGGATGCACCGTGGTCAAGAACCAGGGTAGTTGTGGCAGCTGCTGGGCCTTCGCCGCAACGGGTGTATATGAACAACTCATCAAGGGCGAGGATGGCAACACGCGAGATCTATCGGAACAGTACCTGGTCTCCTGCAACTACGATGGTTGGGGTTGCTCTGGCGGCTGGTGCCCCTTTGGCTATTTCATCAACAAGGTGCCATATGGCGAGCCTAACGCCAAAGCAGTCTACGAGGCGGATTTCCCCTACAAGGCTGCCGACGTGGCCTGCAACCCGCCCCATACCCATCACGACGAGATCGCACTGGAGTGGCGGGAAATCGGCAACAGCCCCAGTGTCGCGGCGATCAAGCAGGCCATCTACGACCATGGCCCCCTGTGGGTCGGCGTCTGCGCCGATAGCTCGATGAGCAACTACAGCGGAGGCATCTTCGATTACACCACTTGTTCCCAGTTGAACCACGCCGTAGTGCTCTACGGGTGGGACGACAATCAGGGCCGTAACGGTGTCTGGTTCATGCGGAACTCCTGGGGCACGAGCTGGGGTGAGAATGGCGGCAACATGCGCATCGGTTACGGCGTCAACGGCATCGGCGCCAAAGCTTCTTGGCTGCGATACGAGGGAAGCGGGCCGGAACCCCCAGCGCCGCCCAGCAATCTGGTCGCTACAGCCATTCAACCGGACCGGATTAATCTAAATTGGCAGGACAACTCGACCGGCGAGGATGGGTTCCAGATCCAACGCCAGATCGACGGCGGCTCGTGGGCGAATCTCGCCACGGTGGGCACCGGCGTGACCAGTTACAGCAACACTGGCCTCAGCCCTGCCACCTACTGCTACCGGGTGCGATCGTACAAAGATGGCTTGAACTCTGATTGGTCCAACGAGGCTTGCGCCACCATCTACAGCGGCGACGTCATCTTCTCCGACGATTTCGAGACTGACAAGGGCTGGAGTAGCGCAGGCGGCAGCGCCACCCGGGGCCAGTTCGAGCGCGGCATCGCCCAACCCACGTCCTACGACGGCGTGGCCTACCAGTTGGCCGCTGCCAGCGGCTCCTACGACCTGGTCACCGGCGCAGCGGCCGGTTCCAGTGTGGGCGATTACGACATCGACGACGGCGACACCCGCTTCCGCTCGCCCAACATCACCCTGCCCCCCAGTGCCAGCGTTGGCGACGTCACGCTTTCCTTCAAATACTACCTGGCCCACTACAACAACAGTTCCAGCGACGACTACCTGCGGGTCAAGGTCGTGGGCGACACCACCCAGACGGTGCTGGAGGTGCGCGGCACCAGCAATACCATCCGGGGCGCGGCCTGGCAGAACGCCAACGTCGACCTGAGCGCGTTCGCCGGGCAGACGGTCTACCTGCTGGTCGAGGCGGCCGACGACGGCGCCGCCAGCCTGGTCGAGGCCGCCATCGACGACGTGCTGATCACCGGCACCGAGGCCCCCGAACCGCCCGCCGCGCCCAGCAACCTGGCCGCCGCGGTCGTGTCGGAGAGCCAGATCAACCTGACATGGACCGACAACGCCAGCGACGAGGATGGGTTCGAGCTCCAGCGCAAGACCGGCACCGGTGCCTTCACCAC
>DSAR01000174.1 GCA_011046405.1 Chloroflexota bacterium
CCCAAGGCCCGACCCAAGGCCCGACCCAAGGCCCGACCCAAGGCCCGTACCACTCGGCCCAGGCGATGACAGAAGGCGAGCGCAGAGAAGCGTATCAGCTCAAGTGGGTTGAAGGACGCGCTTGCCTGACGATAGGCAAACGAGCCTTTGATCGATTGACGTTTCGATCCGGTTAGACGCCTTAGACGTCACGGCTCGTTCGATCTCGTGACCGGCAAGACGACTAACTCCAGCGTGACAGGACGGTTCAGGCGTTGGCGCAGGGCGTTGGCGGCTGCGTCGACGGCCAATTGCTCGGTTGGCCTGCTAGAGCGGATGGTGGCCACGATGGTCAGGTGATCATCCCTTTGTAATTGATACTCGAATTCGACGAGCGTTCCGCCTTGGGCTGCCGCGTGACTTTGGAGCACCTGTCGGATGGTCTCCTGGGTGCGGGTGTCTTGGATGATGCCGCTCATAATGATGCCCAGGGGAATAGCGATCACCAGTAGCAAGAACGCAAATCCGAGGATGTTGCGATGGATGCGTTGTTCGATGTCCGGTTGCCAGGTCTGGGGACGGACGCCGAGCACGATGAAGACGAGCACGCCGGCCAGGCTGATCGCGGTGATATTGGTGATGAAGAGCAGAAAAGCGCCGCCGGCGACACGCGGGTTCCCCAGCGATAATCCCAGACCGGCGACTCCCAGGGGCGGCATGAGCGCGGCAGCGATAGCGACGCCGGGTAGCGCAGCGCTGACGTCTTTACGGGCCAGCGCGTAGGCGCCCGCCATCCCAGAGGCCAGGGCCACGGCCAGATCGAGTAAAGTGGGCTGCGTGCGGGCCACAATCTGGTCGGTCAATCCTTTGAACGGGGAAAGAATGCCGATGAAAATGGCCAGGACGATGGACAGCGCGATCCCTTTGAAGACTGCCTCGATAGAACGTCGTATCAATCGCACGTCGCTCACCACTATGCCAAGCGAGAAGGCCAGGATAGGAGACATCAAGGGCGCGACCAACATAGCGCCGATGACGACGGCGGCGCTATCCAGCAGCAAACCCAGCGTGGCGATGATGCTGGACAGGACGATCAGGACGAAGAAATTGATACCGGGCTGCGCGTTGCGCCCCATCTCTTCGTGGAGTTCCAATTGCTCCTCAGCGTCGAGGGAGGGAAACGTTTGGCGGAGACTGTGCAATAACCGGCGGGTCCAGAACTCGGTCGGTCCGCCGTAGCGCCGGGCGATGATGGCCGTGTTGGACACCTGGGCCGCGATCCTCTGGGGGATATTGCCGAAGACGACTTGGTCGAATAGTCCCTCTTCCGAGGCGCCCAGGAGCACCATGTCATACCCTTTGGCCTCCTGTACAATGCCTTCGACGATGTTGTCAGCGACGATGATTTTCTGTTCCGGTGCCTTGTTGAATACCAATCCGTTCAGCGTGCTGGCGAGACGTCGCCGATTTTCCTCCATTTGCTCAGGCGTGCTTCGCCCCAGTTGAACGTAGAGCGCGGTGATTTCCGAATCGTAAGCTTCGGCGATCGACGTCGCTAACTGTGCTGCGATAGAGGCGTGAGGCCCTCCAGACGTCGGAACGAGGATTTTTTTCACCGCGTTCCATCCGTCTCCCTTGACAACGACGATGTCACAGGGGGCGTCTCGGATGATGGCGTCGATGATTGGCCCCAGTGAGGCGCCAAAAGAGTACGTGTATCCTCGCCATCCCAGTATGATCAAGTCCGTGTGCTCCTCGCGGGCGGTGTCGACGATGCCTTGAGCGACGTTGTGGGCCACGCGGGTAACGGTCTGAATCTCGAAATTCTCCTCCTGGGCTTGCGCGACCGCTTGTTCCAACAATATCCGGCTGGCGCGAGCACGACGCGCCCCTTCTTCCAGTAGAATTTGATCGGGGACGGTCACAATTTGCAAGGCTAACACCTCGCCCTTTTTCTGACGGGCCAGTACCCCGGCCAAGCGAAGGAGAACGTCAGCGGTGGCCGGATTGGCGATGGGCACCATCACGCGGTACTCGGCTTGGGTTTTCTTTTCGGGTGAGGGCTTGAAGACGATCACTCCTTCCTGGGCTTCTATGTGATGGCCGCGGGCGTAGAGGATGTAGAAGAGAATGCCCAGTGCGATCAAGCCGCCGGCCCACGCCAGGTAAACTGGCGCCCATAGCAGGCTGATGAGCACGTCGATAGCCAGTGTTAGGCTGGGAACCCACGGATGGAAGGGTAGGGTGAAGGTGGCGGATACGGCTTGCTTCCGTTGGAGCAGCGCCAAATTCACGCCCATCATCACCAACAAGTAGAGCAAACTGGATAATTTCCCAAGGAAGAGAGTGGGAAGAGAGACCAGAGAGAGTTGGAACGAGGCGATCAAGATGATGATCCAGATGGGTGTCCGGAAACGGCCGTGGATTTTTTGCAGGCCGGTGGGATAATACCCATCTTTGCTTATCCGGTAGATCTGGCGCACGGTCAGCAGAAAGAGGCGATTGAAGGCCAGAGCCAGGGCCAGACTAGCGACGAGCAGGATTAAGGGGCGTCCAAGCCCCTGGGCGACGTGGGCGCCCAAGAGAGCCAGGGGAATGGGGGAATCGGACAGGACTTCGACGCCCAAAACGCCGATGGCGACGATGGCAATACCGGTTGCCAGCAAAGTAGCCGCCAGGAGGGTGAGCAACAGCGCGCCCAAAAGGGCTTGGTCACGGAGGCGCGGCCTGCCCCTGAGGCTGGCTGTGATCTCTACCCCGGCGAAAAGAACTATGAGCAGCGTGATAGCCTGTTCCCATCCAGGGCGAGAGGCATTGAATGGGGCTGGCGGACGTGACGACGTCTCCATGGTGTAATTGCCGAGTTGTATGGCGGGAATAGATAGGCACACGACACCCAACAGGATACCCAGCAAGACAAAGATGAGAAACTCTCGCCTCGTTTTTTGAGTCCCCAGGGCGTTGCTGATCGATGACATGATGATCAGACCGATAGCCCACAGCCATGGGGCGCTCGTCAGATCGAATTGATCGTAGAGCAGGGCAGCGATCTGGGCGGCGAATCCCTGTGCCAGGATAACGCCAACGCTCAAGCTGGCGATGACGAGAGCCCAACCGGTGAGAAAGGCGAGCCATCCACCGTGGGCTTCGTGAATCTGGACGTAAGCGCCGCCGGCGCAAGGGAGGCTGGCAGCCAGTTCGGCGTAGACCAATACGTTGGGAACCAGTAACAAGATGGCCAGAAAGAAAGAGATCGGCGCCCAGGGCCCGGCTACCGCCGTCGTTTGCCCGATGAGAATGAAGGCGGATAGGATGATGATCACGCCCATCCCCTGAGCGCTCGCATGCCAGAGGTTGAAGTTCCGGCTATAGCGAATTTGCCCCGGTAGATTGGAGGTGTCTGGCGTGTTCGTCATCATTCGTGAACAGGATTGAGATTCCTGTCTGAAGAATGCATTTGTGGTTGTCGAACGATCAACACCGGCCGGTCGATTGCCAGGAGGAGATCCGCGCTCAGGTCGTTGACCAACCGTTCGTCAAGGCCCGGCGTGAAGTGAGCGCCGGTGATCAGTAGATCGTAGCGCCCTTCCTTGGCCTCGGTGATGATTTCGTCCTGTACCAGGCCGTGCCTGACGACCGCCCGGGTCTTCAGTCCCGTTTGAGTCAAGTACTGGGTCATCGCTTGGAGGTGTAGGCCCTCCCGCGATTGGCAGGCTATCAGGTCCTCGGCCGGGGCTTCCAGATCCGCCAGGTAGGCGTCTTTGACGATGGGTAGTTGAGACATCACGTGAAGCAGCGTCAGCGTCGCGTCAAGGCTTCGGGCCAGTTGGCCGGCGAAGCGCACCGTTTGTTCGCTGGCGGGACCGGCCGAGGAGCAAACCAGGAAACGTCTGAACGGCCGCGGTCGCCCCTTGACGATCAAGACCGAGCCCGGCGTGTGCTCGCTGACTCGGAGAGCCACCGAGCCCAACAGGAGACGTGTCACCCCCTTCCGTCCCCGGCTGCCGATGACGACCAAATCGTAAGGTTTGATCCGGGTCTGTTGAATCACCGCGTCGACCAGAGGGGGGGTCCGCTCTAAAATCGCGGTTGGGATACGTTTCGCTTCCAGGCTTCCTTTGGCCTCCTCGGCAATGCGACAGATTTCGGGCGTCCGACCTTGACGGTCGACGATGCTTAAGATATCAACGCTGCCGGCGATCGCTTCAGCGATTTGAACACCCAGATCAATCGCGTGGATGGTGTGAGGCGTACCGTTGGTGCACAGAAGTAAGTTCAGCGCACCTTCTCTGTTGTCGTTACTATTGCTCATCGCTACCTCACGTTTAAAGCAGGACAAAAACTAAGGGTACCACGAAGATGATGGCTAAAAATATGCCGAAGTTTCGGCGACGACGGGTGATCCACGATAGGGCTTTTGAGACCGCCCGTTCGTATGGATGATAAGCCAGCAGGATCAGGGGCAGCGAGATCACGATGCCGCAGACGATGTGAATGCAGACCACGCTGATTGCCCGGGGATCGCCCACCAGGGCGGCCGCGAAGAGCGTGTCGACCAACGTCGAGATGTTCGCGCCCAGGATGTAAGGGATGATGTTCTCGCGGCGCATATATCCCCGCGCGGAAAGGGGCACCAGGATGCCGATGGAGATGGAGACCGACATCGTGACCAACGTGATCGCCAATCCCAGCAGGAACATCACCTCGGGCCGGTAGACGAGGCGAGGAATCTGGCTGAGGCCGGTTTTTTTCAGTTGGATGTCCGGTATGGCCTGGTCCACCAGGCGCAGACTGAGGGCGACCAGGCCGATGCCAGCGAGGAAGAGCGCCCAGCCCGGCAGGAGCGCGATCAGGGGCCCGGTCAGGGGATCGGAGATCGTGTTGAAACCGGTCACAAGACCGCCGAAATTGGGCAGAGAGAGATCGCTGATCCATTGCTGATTCAGCATCAGCAGGCCCAACGGGACGACCAGGAGTTGGATAGAGCCGGTGAGGATGAGCGATAGGACGCCAGCCGTCATGGCATTCCATCGCTCGTGGCCCTGTATGGCATATACGAAGCCGATCAGCAGCACGATGAAGGAGGCGCCAAGGCGGGAACCGGTGATCATCGTGAAGGACTGGGCGGGAGAAATGGCGTTCGCGCTCATCAGTGCGACGGCTGCGACAGCTACCGGCGATCCGCTGAGAATCAGGCATGCCATCAGCCAGCCCAATCCCAGGCTGTTGGCGACGTTGTTGATAGAGAGATGATCCTGGATGAGCGGGGCCAGGTCACTGGCGCCCTCTTTCATCAGGTTCAGAGATAAGATAAATAGGACGAGACCCCCCAGGGCCAGGCTGAGTTTCTTTCCTATTGATCTTGCGCGATTTCTATTCATCCTCTTGATCATCCACTCCAAGTATCTTCTCAAGAAGTAGGGGAAGACGCGTCCACCGGTTTATTGAGATGATACCATTCCAACGTCTTCTGGAAGCGTTAACATATAGCCGAAGCCTCGCACCGATTGGATGTAACGCTCGTCTGGATCGAGATCCAGACGCCGTCGAATTTGGCAGATGTGTACCTTGATGAGTTCGCGGGCTTCGTCGTCGCGCCCGTCGTGCCCCCAGACCGCCTTGAGAATCTCGCGGTAACTGACGACCTCGCCGGCCCTGCGGGCCAGCGTCAGCAGCAGGCGATATTGGAGTGGCGGGAGATAGACCCACCGCCCATCGATGCCAACGCGCTTTTTACGCGTGTCGATGTGTAACTCACCGACTTGATACGAGGGTGAGAACGATTGCGCGATGTGCTTGGCCGTGACGTGAACCTTGGGCGAGACAGCAGACGAGACATCGACGCAGATCACCGGCGGATAGTGCTCAGGCTTGAGTAACTTGAGTTGCGCGACCGGATCAACTTGGGCCAGGGCAGACCGTTCAACAAATATACAATCCAGCGACTGAGCATTCATCGCGGCACCCACGTCATCCCAGGAAAGCGCGATGCTACACTCATCGTTGGGTTCTTCGATGGCGGAACGCATTGTCTCCGCCACTTCATGGGTTGGCGCTAGAATGAGCACGTGCATAGTTTCATCACCTCCACCGCATTGGGCCCCAGGTTCCCTTTGCTCCTGTGTAACTACTCAGCCCCGCCCTCTGCTGTGCTGGAGAATGGGGGTTTGGGGTGTGTGGCGGTCGCGAAGCGACCGCCACACACCCCAAACCCCCCGCCCATCCGCTGCAAATGGGCAGCAGGCTGAGTAGTTACGCTCCTGTTATGATAACATCGGGTAGGGTAAAAGTCAACGGGGGGCAATGGGCGTTTGTCAACCAAATCTTTACCAAATCATCACCGATGTTTTACTGAAAATTCGACGTTTTGTGTTATACTGCTCGCGTTCCATGGACTGGGTGGATAAATATCAAAGGGAGGTAAAGATGCCTAAAACCTACTGCCCAGAGTGTGATTCGGTTGTTAGTTTGGAAAATCCGCGTGAAGGAATGCTTTTCCCCTGCCCCGACTGTGGGATCGAGTTGGAGGTGATCAGTGTTGATCCCTTTGACGTGTATTTTCCTTACGAGGAGGAGGATGATTGGGACGACGATTGGGATGACGATGAAGACGACGATGACGATTGGGAGGATGAAGACGAATAAGATTCACGGCTAGGGTGTATTTTCAGTCAGAAAGAGTGTGTGATGGCTAAGACACGTTGTCCGAATTGCGATACGATTATCAGTATATCGAATCCACGGGAAGGCACTGTGATCGAATGTGCGGCGTGTGGCGTTGAACTGGAGGTGGTGCGGAAAGACCCATTCCAGGTAGATTTCACCGACGATTGGCAGAACGAATGGGATGATGAATGATTTCCCGTCACGCTTCGGCGTGACCGGCTTCTAGTTCGAGTCATACAGACCTGATGCAAACGCCTCGTTGCGATGACGCAGCGAGGCGTTTTTAGTTGGCGGCCAAGCGCGCCCCTTTCCCTTTTGGTTCTTTGGGATTTCGCATGGTCGCGATGAGAGATTAGCTACGAATTGCACGAATTAACACGAAAAACCCAAAGATTAGTGACAATTCGTGTAATTCGTGGCGAAAAATTGACCATTTGCTAATCCAACCAGGCGAACTAGCAGAGAGCCTCCCTTTTGTGCGCGAAGATGCGCGAAAACGAGTAGGGTCGTGCAACTTCGTGCGATTTAGCCTTGACAATTCGTGCGCTATGTGCTAAGATAGCGTCGTGAAGCAGCAAAATCCCCCTACACTCACGGTTGAACGCCGGAGCGCTATAGCCAGATTGGTCGCAGAACGCGGCGTGGTCCGCGTGGCGGACCTGGCCGCCCGCTTCGACGTCGATACGTCGACCATTCGACGAGACATGAAAGCGTTGGAGGACGAAAAGGCCGTCCGGCGCGTACATGGGGGGGCGGTGGCTCTTGATGAGCCTGAGAAGAGGAAGAGGAAGAGAAAGAGCGGGGGAGGAGAGGATGACCTGGCCTCGACCAGTGGCCCACAAGCGCGCATCGGTCGGGCCGTGGCGGAATTGGTTGCGGCGGGGGAGACCGTTTTCCTGGGGCCTGGGCAGCTTTCATTGGCGGTCGCTCAACACCTGGCGGATCACGCCCATTTGACCATCGTCACCAATGGCCTGGCTATTGCCTATTGGGTCGCCGCCCACACCTCCCACACGTTGATCGTCACCGGGGGGCAGGTCGAAGATCACGATCAGGCGATGGCGGGGCAGTTGACCCGTTCAGCGCTATCCAGCTTGCGGGCCGATCACATCGTGTTGGAGTTGGGAGGCGTCAGCGCCGTCGAGGGATTGACCGGTGACAGCCTGTCACAGGCGGAGGTCGCGCGCTCGCTGCTGGAGACCGGTTCGCAGATCATTGTTTTGGTTGAGGCCAGTCGGGTGGGCGGGGTGGCGGCGGCTTACATTGCGCCAATCTCCGAGGCGGACGTCATCGTCACCGCTCGTGAGGCCCCCTCTTCTTTTTTATGGGATTTGAGCGAGGCGGGAGTGCGACTCGTACTGGCCTAATTGAAAAATTTAAAAAGCATGCGGTGCAATCAATACTAAAAGGAGCAAATTCAAATGGCAAGCGTAACCTATGAGCACGTCACGAAACGCTTTGGCGACATCGTGGCGGTAAACGATCTGAACATCGAGATCGTCGACAAGGAATTCCTCGTCTTCGTCGGCCCTTCGGGATGCGGCAAGACCACGTCCCTCCGGCTATTGGCCGGTTTGGAAGAGATTAGTGAGGGGAACATCTACATTGGCGATCGTCTGGTCAACGATGTGGCGCCCAAGGATCGGGATATCGCGATGGTCTTCCAGTCCTACGCGTTGTATCCCCACATGTCGGTCTACGACAACATGGCCTTTGGGCTCAAGTTGCGCAAGACCCCCAAACAGGAGATCGACCGGCGCGTGCAAGAGGCGGCCAACATCCTGGGGATCGGTAATCTATTGGATCGCAAACCCAAGCAGCTATCGGGTGGTCAGCGACAGCGCGTGGCGGTCGGGCGTGCCATTGTGCGTGAGCCCTACGTCTTCCTGATGGACGAGCCGCTCTCGAACCTGGACGCCAAGTTGCGG
>DSAR01000175.1 GCA_011046405.1 Chloroflexota bacterium
CTCTTCGGCGGTGTCACCACCTGGCGGGGACGTTGCGCCCGCACTAGATTCCTCGTACATCGTGGCCCCAATTTGCTGGATGGCCTGTCCGAGATCCTCCGCGCGCTGGCGAATCTGCCCGATATCACCACCCTGCAGTGCTGTTTTCAGCGCTTCGATCTTGGCCTCCGTCTCGGAACGCAATTCGGTGGGCACCTGATCCTTCTGTTCGCGAAGGAATTTCTCGGCGCTGTAGATGGTATTATCGGCCAGGTTGCGCGTCTCGATCTCTTCCTTTTTCTGCTGATCTTGCTCACGGTGTCGATCAGCCTCTTGCACCATCTGTTCGATCTCCTCATCGGCCAGACCGCTGGAGGGGATGATTTGCATAGATTGCTCCCGCCCGGTGGCTTTATCCTTGGCCGATACGTTCAGGATGCCGTTGGCGTCGATGTCGAAAGTCACCTCGATCTGGGGAACACCTCGCGGAGCGGGCGGAATGCCATCGAGGATGAACTTGCCCAGGCTCTTGTTGTCAGCAGCCATAGGGCGCTCTCCCTGTACGACGTGAATTTCGACCTGTGTCTGCCCGTCGGAAGCCGTGGAAAATACCTGGCTTTTGCGGGTGGGGATTGTCGTATTACGCTCAATGAGTTGCGTGGCGACGCCTCCCAGGGTCTCGATGCTCAGCGTCAGGGGCGTGACGTCGAGCAGGAGAACGTCCTTGACCTCGCCGCCAAGGACGCCGCCCTGGATCGATGCGCCAAGCCCTACGACCTCGTCGGGATTGACCCCCTTGTGCGGTTCCTTGCCAAAAAAGCCGCTTACCTTTTGCTGGATAGCCGGCATGCGCGTCATGCCCCCCACCAGAATCACCTCGTCGATGTCGCCCGGTTTCAACTTGGCGTCTTCCAGCGCTCGCTGGCAGGGTGCAATGGTGCGTTCGATGAGGTCCTCGGTCAGTTGTTCGAGCTTGGAGCGGGTGAGTTTCATCTGCAGGTGTTTGGGGCCCGAGGCGTCGGCGGTGATGAAGGGCAGGTTGATATCTGTTTCCAGCACGGTGCTTAGTTCGATCTTGGCCTTTTCCCCGGCCTCTTTGAGACGTTGGAGCGCCTGGCGATCCCGTCGCAGGTCGATCCCTTGCTCCCGCTTGAACTCGTCGGCTATCCAGTCGATGATGCGCTGGTCCCAGTCATCGCCGCCCAAGAACGTGTCACCGTTCGTGGAGCGGACTTCGAAGACCCCATCGCCGACGTCGAGGATAGAGATGTCAAAGGTGCCGCCGCCGAGATCGAAGACGGCGATCGTTTCGTCCTTCTTCTTGTCGAGCCCGTAAGCCAGCGACGAGGCGGTGGGCTCGTTGATGATACGCAGCACTTCTAACCCGGCGATCCGGCCGGCGTCCTTGGTCGCCTGTCGTTGGCTGTCGTTGAAGTAAGCCGGCACGGTGATGACCGCCTGGGTGACCGTTTCGCCCAGGTAGGCCTCGGCGTCGGCTTTGATTTTTTGCAAAATCATCGCCGAAATTTCCGGGGGACTGTATTCCTTATCGCCAATCCAAACCCGGATGTCGCCGTTGGGCGCGGCGGTGACCTTGTAGGGCACCAATCCAATGGCCCGCTGGACCTCTGGATCGTCGAATTTGCGCCCCATAAAGCGCTTGATAGAAAAGATGGTGTTCTCAGGATTGACGACTGCCTGGCGCTTGGCGACCTGTCCGACCATTCTTTCGCCCGTCTTGGGATTGACCGCCACGACCGATGGAAACAATCGACCACCCTCGACGCTGGGGATGACTGTGGGCTCTCCGCCCGTCATCACCCCGCAAACCGAGTTAGTGGTGCCTAAATCAATGCCGATGATTTTGCTCATGGTTATTACTCCTTATTTTCAACTTCAGTCTCTTGCTCGTTGTTTGCGCTCGCCTCTTGTTCTACCTCTTCAGGTGAGGGAGGAGACGCCTTGGCGACCCGAACCAGGGCGGGGCGCAGCACGCGCTCGCCCAACATATATCCGCGCTGAACTTCCTCAATAATTTGACCTTCGTCATATCCCGCTAATTCTTCGTAGGTGACCGCTTCGTGGTAACGAGGGTCGAATGACTGCCCATCGGTTTCGATCGCTTCGACGCCCTCAGACTTGATGATGCCCTTTAGCTTTTGCTGGATGAGGTCGATACCCTCGAACCACGTCGCGTGGCTCAGGTCTTCAGGCATAGCCTTCATCGCTCGCTCGAAATCATCCATAACGGCAAATAGTTTGCGCAGCAAGTTGGCATTGGCCATCGTCGTCATCTGGATTCGCTCGGCAGCCTGGCGCTTCTTATAGTTGGCGAATTCGGCCTGGGTTCGCTGCCAGCCGTCCAGGTATTCTGTGGCTTGCGCCTGGGCCTCGAGCAGCACCTCCTGCAGCTTCTCTAGCTCGGATTTAGGCGCTTTGGTCTTACCAACGCCTTCGCCCGGTTCTTCCTCTTGCTTCCCCTCTTCTATTCCTATGGCTTCAGGCCTGCCTTCCTGTAACCGCTCTTGGTCATTGTCATTTTTTTCGTTCAATTTTGAATCTCCTTGTGGCCATGGCTTCGATATTAGAAATTATGGACACTTGAGACTTCGTCTGGGTCGTTACGTGATCCCTGGAAGTCTAAGTGACTTGTTGAAATAGCCGGCACTTATACGTGAATTGACGTTTCTTAGTGCTCGTACATATCGTAGACGAGTTCGGATAGCAGGCTGGACACGAAACGCACGGCCGAAATAGCGCGACCATACAGCATCCGGGTAGGCCCCACGACGCCGAGCGCGCCGGTCACAAAGTCCGCTACACCGTAGCGTCCCAGGACCAGGCTACAAGCCTGGAGTTCCTCCCAGCGACCCTCGCCACCGATCAACACGCGCACGTTCCCGACCTCTGGACTGAGCGCATCGGCCAGGATAGTTTCGAGGAAATTGCGTTCCTCGATCACGCGTACGAGCCCCTGGGCGTACTCACCTTCGGCAAATTCAGGTTGTTGCAATACTTCGCTTAACCCGTCCCGGTAAATGACATCAGCGGTGCGACTGTTGACGCGGTTCATGATGTCGAGCACCAGATCGGCGATGTCCTTTTCGAATAATGGAAGTTCTTCGACGTATGGACGGATACTTTCAGTGGTCATGCCATTGCAGCGTTGATTGAGCCGGTCACTGGCTTCGTTGAGCATCTCTTGTACTGGAGGCTCTGCGAGGGTCAACATCTGTTGTTTGATCATCCCGCCACGAAGGACCAAGATGAGTAGAACCGAGCGACCCTGCGTGGAGATGAGTTGTAAATGTTTGTAAGTCGCCTGAGTAGCCTGGGGCGCTGTGACCAACGCAGCGCCATGGGCGGTCCGGGCCAAAATAGAAGCGGCCAAGGGCATCCATTGGTCAAAACCTTGGCGGGCCTGATGAAACTGGTGAATGATCGTACGCCGTTCCTGCAAGGGCAATTCGACTTCGTCGAGCAGTTGTTCCACAAAGTGCCGGTACCCTTTATACGTCGGGACACGTCCGGCCGATGTATGGGGCTGGTCGAGATAGCCAAGTTCCTCCAGGTAGGCCAGTTCATTGCGCACGGTGGCTGCACTCACCTGGAGATTGTAATTTTTTACTAGGGACTTGGAACCGACCGGCGAGGCGGTTTTGACGTGCTCTCGTACGACCAGACCCAGTATCATTTGTTGGCGTAATGTTAGTTGATCCATTTACCCCCTCATTTTAGCACTCTCGTATCGAGAGTGCTAAAATCTAATGACCAATGATACCATGGGCGAGAAATTCTGTCAAATAGTTGGGTTTTAGGGAAAACGTAGCGGTTCTGGGGCCTTCTAAAGCCCCTGGGAGCCGTTCTGACGCACAGGCCTGAATATCATCGCTGCTTCTCGCTGTCGTCTTCGTTGGCTGCCACGCCTAGGATGTTCCTGTTATGCCCGATTTGCCTCGCCAAATCAAACTGGACGAGGCAAAAGCCGGTCGCTTTTTTCAACAAAGTCTGGCTCTCTGGCAGTTCGCAGCGACAGCCTCCAAAAGCCGCTCCGGCTGTCCCCGGTAGTCGTCCCAGGCCTTCTCGTCCCGGACAATGCCGATCAACACCGCGTACAACGCCTCGTTGGCCGGGACCGCTACGCCCGCCTCGCGGGCGTATTTCACCACCGCGCCGTTCAAGAACTCGACCTCCGAACGGGCCTTCCGCCGCACCAGGTCTATGTACAGCGACGGCATCTTGCCCCCCCGGCCCGCGACGATGATGCGCTGGAAGATGGGCCGTAACAAGCACTCCGGCAGATTGCAGATGCCCCACGCCAGCAAGGGGACCGGATAGCCGGGCAGGGCGACCGGTCGCAGACCCAGCGCCTGCATCACTTTCACCGCCTCCTGGAAAGCGGCCCGTTCCAGGTTGAACAGACCCGGATGCGCGAAGACCTGGTCCGGGGGCATATCCAGGATCGCCGGTGAGGCGTTGCCCAACATATTGAGTAGCAGCTTGGACCACTTCATCGCCCGGTAATCGTCGCAAGCCGCGACGTCGAAACCGGCCTTGCGGAAGGCGCGCACCAGGTTTCGGACCGACTGGCCCGCCTCGGTCGGCGCGACGCCGAGGCCGCCCCGGGACTTGGTGAGCCGGATGACGCCCGGTTCCACCACCTCGACCGGCAGGGTGATCACGGCCGAGTACAGATCTACCCGGTCCAAGACGTCGCGGACGCTCTCCTCCCCCCCGACGCCATTCTGCAACAGTAGCAGCGGAATACCTCGTTCGATCAGGGGCGCGACTTGAGAAGCGGCCTCGGGCGTATCGTAAGCCTTCATCGTGAACACGATCAGGTCGAATGGCTCCTGGGCGAGCAGGCCTGAGTGGGCGACGTGGGTCACCGCTTTCACGCCGGTGACGTAATCGCGCTCGCCCTCCTCTTCCCATCCCACGCCGTGGGTTCGGACGGCGTTCACGTAGCCCGGCCGGCCCACCAGCGTCACCTCGTGACCGGCCTCGGCCAGTTTACTCCCCACCAACGAACCGATGGCGCCAACGCCAACGATCAAGCATCGCATGTCAATATCCTCTCCCTCTCAATACGCATTGGGCAAGCGGAATATGTTGAAAATCGTGCGCACCAGGATCTTGATATCCAGCAAAAGCGACCAGTTCTCGATATACCACAGATCGTACTTGGTCCGCTCGACGATGGAGGTATCGCCCCGCAGGCCGTTTACCTGGGCCCAACCGGTCATCCCTGCTTTTTCCCAGTGGCGATCCATATAACGTGGGATCGAGCGCCGGAATTGATTGACGTACACCGGGCGTTCAGGCCGCGGCCCGACCAGGCTCATCTCGCCCAACAAAACGTTGATCAACTGGGGCAACTCATCAATGTTGACGCGACGAATAAGACGGCCCAACCGGGTGACACGCGGGTCGTCCTCCACCGTCCACCCGGTCCCCCCCGCCTCCGCGTCGGTCCGCATCGAACGGAACTTCAGCATCTTGAAAGAGCGCGCATCAAGCCCCATCCGATCCTGAACGTAGAAAGCCGGCCCCTTGGAATCGAGCTTGATCGCCAACGCCATCGGCAACATCAACGGAGAAAGGATGGTCAATCCAAAAACAGATCCCACGACGTCCATCAACCGTTTGATCGAGCGCTTCCAGCCCTTCATGGCAATGTCACGCACCGTCAGGAGCGGCAGCCCTCCCAGGTCACCAATGCTCACCTGCCCGGCCATGATCTGGAACACGTCGGGGAAGACCTTGATGGTCACCCGGCCCCGCTCGCACCGCGAGATCAGCATCAGGATCTCTTGATGAGTCGCCTCGGGCAGCGCGATGATCACCTCGTCCGCGTCATACTCGTCGATAAAGGCGGCCAAATCACCGGCGTGCCCCAGGACAGGCGCCCCGGCTGGCACGTTATCGTGACCATTCACGGTGACACAACCGACGACATCATATCCCAGGCTGGGGCTCGACTGAATCTTCTGGACGATCATCCGCCCCACGTCGCCGGTGCCGACGATGATGACTCGATCGTGCCCCCAACCCCGGCGGCGCAACTCGGCCCGGATCAATGTGTGGAGCACCCGTCCCAGGGTGACAAACAGGATGGTGAAGATCCAACCGTACAAGACCATCCCCCGCGAATAATCGAGCGCCAGTGGGTCCTCCTTGAAAAACAACGAGGAGAGCGCAACGCCCATCAAGGTCGCCACCGTCGTGGCGGCGACGATGGCGTAGAACTCGTCCACGCGCGAGGGCACCCGGGCCAGGCGATACATGCGGGAAAAAATGAAGACCGAGACGACCGAGAAGACGTGGGCCAGGGCGATGCCCCCGTAGTCGGAAATCCGGCCCATATTCTGGGCCTCGTTCGGCCACGGGATCCAAATCCGGACCCAATAGGCCAACGAAAACGCCAGGGCTGCCATCACAACGTCGGTGAGGGCCAACGTGACGACGAAGAAGACCTGGGTTCGCGCTTTCGATCGCACTGCCTACCCTCCTCCCGCCGGGAACACCGACTGGCGCAGCATCTCCAGGCGCCACCGCAGGGCAATGGTGCCCACGATAAGCCCGTGCAGCCACCGGGGCGTCTGGGCGGCGTAATGCTTGCGATAGAAAAGATCCATCGCGCGGAAGAACTCGATCTGGGCCCGGGGGCTATGCCGGCTGGCCGCCCGTTTGACGTGCAGGACGGTCACCTCCGGATTGTAGTACACCTTCCAACCTTTAGCCTTGATGCGATAGGCCCAATCCAGGTCCTCGCCGTACATGAAGAACTGCCCGTCCATCAACCCCGCTTGCTGGATAGCCTCGGCCCGCACCAGCATAAAGGCGCCCACCACCGAATCGACCTCGGCCACCTGCTCGGGATCAAGAAAGGTCATATTGTAACGTCCAAAACGCCGGCTGCGTGGGAAGAGGTGCGAAAGCCCCGTGAAGCGGTAGAAGGAGACGGCCGGCGATGGAAATCCCCGCCGGCAGGCCTTGTCCAGGGAGCCATCGGGGAGTAGGAGCTTCGGCCCGACCACGCCCGCGTCGGGATGCTCGGCCATAAAGCGCAGCATCCGCGCCAACCCGTCGGACGGCACCTCGGTATCGGGGTTCAGGAGCAGGACGAAGCTCGGCGTCGGGCCGTCGGCATCGCCAAAACCAAAGGCTCGCAACCCTATGTTGTTCCCCTGGGGATAGCCCACGTTCTCCTTGTTGGCGATCAGGCGCGCCGCCGGGAACTCGGCCGTCACCATGTCGGCGCTTCCGTCGGACGAGGCGTTATCGACCACGCAGACCTCGTAGGTGAAATCCTCGCCCCCTTCACAGGGCACGCTGGCGTAGACGGAACGCAGGCAGGCGCACAACAGGTCCCGGGTATTGTAGTTGGTGACGATAATTCCTAAAGCAAGCATAGTTGAGGCGGATCATTCTAGCATAAAGAGGAATCGTGTCAAACGGGTACGTCCGAGGTCTCACGTCCGACGTCCTATGTCCTAGGTCTGATGTTTGGTTAGCCATTGTTCGACGTCGGCGAGGACGTGTTCTTTGCCGATTTCGTTGAAGACTTCGTGGTAATAGCCATCGTAGACGTAGCGGGCCTTGTCCTCGAACGTCACGTGCTCGTAGAAGACGCGGCTGGCCTCGGGGGGAGCCAGGCGATCGGCGCTGCCGTGGACGATCAGGCACGGAATGCGCATGTCGGTGGCGTGGGCGTGCGCCCACTCGTAGGCCCGCGCGATTTCCTGGCCCAGCCGGGGCGTTCCCTGCCCGTGGACCAGCGGATCGCTGGCGTAGGCCTCGACGACGGCCGGGTCACGCGAGAGAGCCGTCGCGTCCAACCCCACATCGAGGGTGAGACGCGGCAGAACCAGGGATAAAAGCTTGCTCGCCAGCGCCAGGAGCGGCGAAACGCCTGCCTGGGCCAGGAGCGGCCCCGAGGCCACGACGCCGGCCAGGCCGCCTGGGTCACGCAGGACGTATTCCAGGACGATCAGGCCGCCCATGCTGTGCCCCAGGAGGAAAAGAGGCGTGCCTGGCGCTTGCTTCTGTAGCACTGCCAGGAAAGCCCTCACGTCGTTTCGGAATACGTCCCACCGCTCGACGTATCCCCGCGCTCCCGGCGAGCGCCCGTGCCCCCGCAGGTCGAAGGCGTGGACCGCACACCCTCGGGGCACGAAGTAATCGACTAAGTTGCCGTAACGTCCACTGTGCTCGCCAAAGCCGTGGACGATGGCCAGGGTCGCTCGGGCCTTACCCTCCGGCATCCAGGACTGGTGATAGAGTTGCAAACCATCGAACGTCTCAAACGTTCCCTCGCTGTGTTTCATCACTGATCCTCGTCTGCTTATGTTCGTCGCCGGACATTAGCGCCGCAAAAAGCTCACGCCCAGGAGAAGAATAGCCGCCCCCACGAGCAAGAGCCCCAGATCTTGCCATCCCCCGGCGTGTCCAGCCGGTGGAAGAATCGGCGGCCCGACGGGCGAAGCGGGATAGGTCGGCGTCGGTGTGACTGGCAAGACCTCGAACTCGACGATCAGGTGAGGGTCGGCATTGACGTCGTTGGCGGTGAGCCACCGCGCCACCACCAGCCC